>DATMMJ010000061.1:0-14150 GCA_035569795.1 Puia sp.
GAAGCTGTTGCTATCCCAACAGCGTAATTAAAAAGGAGTGCAAAGGTAGGAGGAATGAATATAAAATTCCAAAGAAATGAGGAACTATTTTTTAGCGCACCTTTATAACTCGTTGAAGGTTAATAAAATTTTTACCTGGAATTATTTCTGTCCATAATTATTGACCCGATTTTCAGCTACATTTATCTTATAAAAATTAGAATTCATGTCGGAAGCAAGTTTATCATTAGGAAGAACAAGTTTTGGAAAGACTGAAAATGCAGGAAACCTGCTGCCTATGGAACAGGCAAACGCCTTATTAGAGGATTGGGTTCCCAACGAGCGGCTACGCCTACACATGCGGCAGGTTGCAGCCGTAATGAAGGCATGGGCTTTGGAAATAGAGAATTCGGATGAACAAAATGCCTTGAAATGGGAACTTGCCGGATTACTTCATGACGCGGATTGGGAAAAATATCCCGAAAGTCATTGCAGGATAATAATAGAAAAACTGGAACAGATGAATATAGATCCCGAGGTGATACATTGCATCGCTTCGCATGGGCCAAGATATTTTGGTGTTGAACCCGTAACAAAAATGGATAAGATGATCTATGTGTTTGATGAACTCAGTGGATTTATTCATGCTTCCGCTCTGATACGGCCTACGCGCTATGAAGGCATGGATGCAAAAAGTGTTCTAAAGAAATTAAAAACCGCATCTTTTGCGGCGCAGGTTAACCGGGATGATATCACCGATGCGCTGTCCAGGATCGATATTTCGCTGGAAACGATCATTGAGTTTATTATCAGCCACCAGAAAGATGTCCAGTGATTTGCCATTATTTTCTCTTCTTGAATGCATACAGGCTGTCATTATTCCTGGCTACTATGATTAATTTCTCTCCATTAGCCATTTTTATAGCTGCAATATCTCGCGCTTCTCCTTTTATGAATAATCCGCTTTCTTGCGGCTCAAGATAGGTGTAATGATGCTCAGCATCCGCGATGAATGTCGTTCCGTAGTTTGCGTCAAACCGGCCGGTTTGTGGCTTTACTCCAAAAAAATTACCCCCAAGAAATAAATCCTTTAATCCATCTTCATTTAGATCCATCGACACAATGGCAAACACAGGGGAAAACTGCGCTCTTATGGGAAGCGGCTCCATCATAAAATTTCCTTTGCCATCATTGATAAAAACACATGTTTGAGTCTGGTCAACCTTAAGTACAGAGGTATGTTTCAATTGTTCAGCGGAAAAGATTTCTTCAATACCTTTCCCAGCGTATTGGCTGAATTTCAAAAATTTCTTTTTAAGCTGGGGTATCTCGGCTTCCATTTCTCCTTTCATAAAATAGGGATAGGCTTTGCCGTCAGTCTTATAATACACTGGTATGCACTCACTTCTTCCATTTTTTGCAAAATCATCGACATACAATCTTGCTGGATGCTGCTTATCGGCTTTAATTCTTGAGTTCAGGCCCCAATTGCCGGCGATCAAATCAGGATATCCATCTCCGTTAGTGTCGGAGACCGTTAAACAGTTCCACCAGCCCGAAGAATTATCAATCTCTTTTATTTTCTGCAGTTTACCCTGTCTGAATTTTAGAACAGTTACCGGCATCCAATCCCCCACGACAACCAGTTCTTTTTTCCCATCGCCGTCAATATCGGCCCATTGGGCATCTGTTACCATGCCTAAATTCAACAAATCGGGAGCAATGGTTTTTGTAACATCGGTGAATGTCCCGTGCCCATTGTTCTCGAGCAACACGCTTGCAGGTATTTCGCCGTAGTTTCCGGGGATATTCCTTGCTCCAATAAAAATATCCTCGTTACCATCGCCGTTAAAATCATATACTCTCGCGCATGATGCGTTCAGTGAAAGAGTCGGCCATCCTTTTACCGCTTTTGTAAAATTACCTTTGCCGTCGTTAAGGTACAATCGCGGTTCGAGGTAGGGAGATCCTAGTTTTGCCTGATTGCCACCGGATACAACTAACAGGTCAAGATCTCCATCGTTGTCCGCATCAAAAAAGACAGCGCCTATATTTTCAAAATATTTATCAGTAATAAATGCCTGCTGTGGCTTCTGTACAAAGCGTCCGTCTTTTTGTTGTATGAATAATTTTGCTGTATCGCCAACGGCGCTCCCCATATAAAAGTCTTCCAGGCCGTCGCCATTCACATCGCCAACCGCAAGCTTTGGTCCTTCTGTGGAAAGCATTCTCGGTATCAGCCTTTCCACATCAAAATCAATAAACTCATTTTCAGTGTGACTGATATTTCCTTTGATCTCAGATGCAGTTACATTACTATATAATTGATTTTTTTTCTTATTGGGATAGATACTATTTTGCTGCGCATCCTTTTGATTTAAAATCAGTGTGGTGTCTGCTTTTACATTTCTTAACAACTGGTATTTTTCTCCGGGCCAGCGCACGACCAAGCTGTCAACAACCGCACTAGTCCCCAATCCAAAATTAAGAACCGGGTCAACACTGCTCTCGAAGCCACGGCTGGGCATTTGTTCCAGCATTTGCTGGTTGCCATTTGAAAAAATGGTTACTCTTGCGCCTAACCCAAATGTATTGGGTGGAAAGCCGTTCAATTTTATTTTCAGATAGTGATGATGCAACCGTTCAGAAGCCATATTCCGGTATACAAACGCTTCCATGTTTTCGTTATTGACCACCAGATCTAAATCACCATCACCATCCAAATCGCCGTAGGCAGCACCGTTACTAAAGCCTCGGGTCAGGAAACCGAGCTGTTCGGACTGGTTTTTAAAAAAAAGGTTTTTTTGATTGATAAAACCATAACTAGCAATGGGGACTGAAGGCATCTTCTTTAAAAGATCTTTATAGTCCAGTCCATGTTGCCTTACTTGTGTCTGCATTTCCTGGCTGCCAAAAAACTCCAGGAAGTCCTGATCAGTAAGATCTTTAGAAATGCCATTACAAACAAGGATATCTTTCCATCCATCATTATCAAAGTCGAAACTCAATGCACCCCAACTCCAGCCGGTGGCATCTACGCCGGCAAGCTGCGCAATCTCACTGAACGTCTCATCATGATTATTTAACTGAAGGCAATTGCTGGTGAACTGATGATGGTAATCCAATTGATTTTTTGCATTGACCACATCATAATCATCAAACTTGATGGTCGTTTTCAACCGGTAATCAGCCTCCGGAAGCATTTCGGTTGTGAAAATATCCAAGTATCCATCGTTATTGATGTCTGCCATGTCTGAGCCCATGGATCCCTGGCTGATGTGACCCATGGCTGCATTGATCACCTCCTTAAAGGTTCCGTCGTGCTGATTGATGTATAAATAATCCCTTTCAAAAAAATCATTGGAAACGTAAATATCTTCCCAGCCATCGTTATTGACATCGCCGACAGTCACGCCGAGCCCAAAGCCAATTTCACTACCATAAATACCAGCCTTGTCGCTTACATCCACAAATTTCCCCCCATCATTTCTATATAAACGATCCCCATTTTTTGGATCGCGGATATTTCTCAAGTTCTTATCATACCCAAAACTTTCTACAGAGCGGTTGCTATTATTCAAAATAAAGCAATCCAGATCTCCATCGTGATCATAATCAAAAAAAATAGCCTGTGTGGATTGCCCTTTGTCATCCAGTCCGTATTTGTGCGCCTCTTCTTTAAATGTGCCATCTTTTTGGTTGATATAAAGTTCATTTGCCCGGTCATCGCCAGGAAATTCACCGCTGTTGCAAACATAAATGTCAAGCCATCCATCGCCGTTTATATCCACCATTGTTACCCCCGTATGCCATTTGTGCGGGCTTTTGATGCCAGCTTTATCTGTTACATCTTCGAATTTCCAATTTCCTTTATTGAGGTATAATTTATTTTCATGTTCGTTTGAAGTAAAAAAAATATCAGGCTTTCCGTCATTGTTAACGTCCCCGATAGCCACCCCTGCACCATTATAAAAATTACGGTATTTGAAAATATTAAAGTCTTTTGTGTCTTCTACTTTGTTATTAAAATCAATGCCCGTTTCTGAAGAGGGCAATAATTGGAATAAGGTATCCTTTGCCTTCTCTTGCTTATTTAAATTGCAGGAAAAAGAGATAATTAGTGAAATACTTAGTAGGGCAAGCTTGCTAAACCGAGTGGGCATAAAGTAAATAAAGAAATGAAACTGCTAAATTACAATTTGTATGATTCAATTTTAAAGATAATCGGGTGAACGGAGCGCAAAGAACCACAATGCGAATTACAAAACTGAAAAAAACATCAGATTACACGGTGAAGTTCAAAAATCACTATTTTGCGACGCAGAACTACATTACTCTTCAAATGAAAAAACTGTTAGTTGCCCTATTTGCCCTTTTTTTTATATTATTTACAAGCGCTTACTTTTTAATCCCAAACCCTATTCAAATATCGAAGATAACCTTGATCAATTGTTCCAAAAATGGTATTTACAGGTATTTGGCGGATCAAAACAGATGGCAGCTGTGGTGGCCAAAAATTAATGCCCAAAACAAAGAAAGCGTCGGTGATCAAACTGGTTTATTTATTTATAACACCAGTTGCTACCGCATAACAAAGAAATTACTAGACGGCATCGAAATTAGTATTCAACAAAACGATTTGCAATACAAGAGCCTGCTGCGAGTTTTTTCTGAAGGCACAGATTCGGTCATTACTACTTGGGATTGCACAATGGATGCAGGTAGCAATCCAATAAAAAGGATTTTAGCGTATAGACAAGCAGTCAAAATCAAAAAAAACATGGATGCCATTGTGGAAAGCCTGCGCATCTTTGCGGAAAAAAAAGAGAATATCTATACTATTGAAATCAGTAAGTCTTCTATTGCCGACACTTTGCTGATTGCTACAAAACATATAACCTCGGTCTATCCTACTACAAAAGAAATATATGATTTGCTAAACCCTTTGAAAAATTACGCGATAAAGTCAGGCGCTTCACAAACTGGTAGCCCAATGCTGAATGTTACAAGACTCAGTGAAAAGGAATTTCAGTCAATGGTTGCTATCCCAATTAATAAAGAGCTACCCGCTCATGGGAATATTTTTCCTCAAAAAATGATTCCTGGCAATTTCATAGTTACGCAAATCAAAGGCGGAGTCTTTGCAATAAATAATGCTTTGGAACAAATACAGAATTATTTTGATGATTATCATAAGACTTCGATGGCTATTCCATTTCAGTCATTGGTTACAGACAGAAGCAAGGAAACTGATACATCGAAATGGATAACCAATATATATGCCCCCGTAATGAAATGAATTGGGTTACTAACTATTGTGCGTTTATGGGCTAAAGGGCATCGTTTTCATTAAGATCATTCAGCTATTGCAATCTTCTCTCAAAACACGGTCCACTTTCAAAGAGCTCAAATTTCTTATAATCAAAAATGAATTGCTAGCGTTTGCTGAGCAGCAGGATCACACCGATACTTTATTATTGTTCAAAAAAAATTCCATTATCCTTTATCATGAATACCTCAATCACCTGATCAATGTAATAGTTCCTTTATAAATAGCTTCCTCACCACTTACTGATTTAATAGTTACAAAATAAACATAGGAACCAATTGGCGCAGGGGAGCCCTTAATTGTTCCATCCCAACCATAATTTGTGTAGTTTGGAATTCCGTTCCGGTTTTGAAAAATCTTACTTCCCCAACGGTCAAAAATGGCAAATTCTTTAATGATATCACCAGGCATTCCCCCCATTACATAAAATATGTCATTCTTCCCATCCCCATTTGGAGTAAATGCATTTGGTATAAATATTTTTGCCGTAACATCCACAATTATGGAATCAGTTGTCGGGCAGCCGTCCGTTGCAGAAACAACGGTCAAATAGTACGTTGTGCTTCTATGCGGGCTTGCAATAGGTGATACTGCATCATAGCCAGACAAATAATAGTTTGGGCTCCAGCTGTAGGAAGAAACACTGCCCTGGACAGGGATACTCAGAACAGTACTTGCGCCAAACGGAATAGTAATCGCAGATGCAGGGCCTAAAATAGGAATTGGGTTTACCGTTAACACAATTGCATTTGAAGTATCGGCTGCTGCACACCCATCAGTGTTTGAAATAATACATAAAACAGAATCTCCAGTCGCAATTGAGTCAGTCAAGTATTTTGGACTATTTGTTCCTACGGAGTCGTTGTTGAGTTTCCATAAAAAGGTCAAAGGGCGTGTTGAGTCTGACAGGCTTGCGGAAAATGTAACAGGCGACCCGTAACAAATGGTTGTATCGGGAGTAGTGATTCGAACGGTAGGTATAACAGGATTTGAAACGATAATGGTATCGGTGTTGAATGTACACCCTGCGGTATCTGTAAGTACAGCATAATAAGCACCAGGAGTTTTCAGGTTGAATACAGTATCAATTACCGTAATAAAATGCTTGTATTTTTGTATCCTGTTATTCCCAAAGTCAGCAATAAATAAATTGCTGCTGTCATCAATGTAAATTGAATAAGGTTCGTTTAACTGATTGTTAGCGCTCCCTCTGCCATTTCCACCAGCTACCACGGTTCCCTTTGAAGATCCGGGTGTATACTCCAGGACCTGATCGTTTCTTCCATCAGCAATAAAAATATTCCCTTGATTGTCTACAAACAGGCCATACGGCACAAACGGAGTAGAGGTGGAACCCGGATTTCCATTTTCAACCACCTTGCCTGGGGGAAAAAGCAGGACCTGGTTGTTTTGAAAATCGGAAACATAAACGCTTCCAGCGGAGGTTACAAACATCGAAAAAGCATTAGCTACATTTGCTATCACCGAACCATAAGTCTGACTATTTGAATTTGGTGGAAATTTCAATATCCTGTTATTTAGTTGATCACACGCATATATGTTCCCGAGCCCATCAACACCCACTGATACCGGATCTGCAAACTGATTCAAAGCGGAACCAAGTCCGTTTCCACCAGCAACGGTTACTCCATTGCTTAAACTTGTAGAACCTGGAGCAAATTTTTGAATTCGGTAATTATTGGCGTCGGCAACATATAAATATTGCTGTGCATCAACAAAAACAGCGGTAGGCGCAGATAATTGATCCGCATTGATACCGTTTCCGTTGCCTCCGGCAACCACCACGCCGTTGGTAAAACTGTTGGACCCTTTTGGGAAAAACAAAACCCTGTTATTGCGCGTATCCGCCACATATAAATTGCCACCGTCATCCGCGCAGACTGAAGAAGGCTCGTGCAATTGATTATCCGAATTCCCGGCGCCATTGCCACCCGCAACAGTTATACCAATGCTCGCAATGCCTGTATCCAATACCTGGTGGGACACAAATACAGTGTCAACATTTTGAGCATTCATCCAATTAATACTGCTTATGCCATATATGTCAGGGTTTACGGATAAAGTATCCTTTCCTATGCAGGTTCCGCCCCTTAGACTCAATGTTGCCGACGGAGGGGTATGAAAATGCACAATAAAATCTGAGGAACGAACAGATGGGATAGTTACACATGATACATTGCTTGTCAAAATACAGTCAATAACATCTTTGTTTGAGAAAATACCAGAATACGTGGGGCTATTGGAACCGACTATATTCCCATTCAAATGCCACTGGAAGATTGGGTTTGAGCCGCCATTGGCAATTGATGCAGTGAAACGGAGAGGCTCGGTAAAGCTGCCACAAAGGTTGGGATCCAAAGCATTGCTGTTGATACCAATACTGGGAAGGTGCGTAGGTAGAATTGTAATTGTGTTAGTCGTGTCCGAACACCCTTTATTATTTGTAACCACTGCAAAATAATTCCCGGGCTGCGGCGGGCCGGGGTCAGCTATCAAATAAACCGAATCAATAAATGTAGTAGTAGGTCCATTTTTAAAATATTCCTGAACCCGGTTGTTGCCATCATCAGTCACATAGATATTTCCGGCATTATCCAAAAACATAGAAGTAGGATCCAGCAACGAATTTGGCTGTGACCCTCCCCTGACCCCATTTCCACCCGCAACAATTGTCCCGTAAGAGCTGCCATTTGAATTAGGAGGAAATTTTAATGTCAAACATGTAATGCCATCCATTACATATAGGTATCCAGCCGGGTCCACATAACAAGCCGTTGGGCCAGGAAGTTGATTTAATGCGTTGCCATTACCATTGCCACCGGCCACCAGGGTAGCAACCTTAGAACCGGCAGGAAACTTAATTACGCAAGAATAGTCTCCCAGCGCTGCGTACAAGTCGCCATTCGTAGCCACATACAAGGATATAACATATCCCATGCCGGTCCCCAAGGTATCGCATTTTGTGCCAGCATTTGAATTGGGGGGATACTTTACAATATCCTCTCCTGCCTCGTCGGCAACAAAAAGATTTCCTGCGGCATCCATCGCGACGTAAGAAGGACCATCAATTCCGTTTTTGGCCACCGTGACCGCCGCAGTTCTGCTATTTGAATTGGGTGGAAATCTTTGAATCCTTCCATTGACAAAATCAGCAACATATATGTATCCGGCCGCGTCAACATATACTGACATGGGCACGTCTAATTCAGAAGGCTCACTGCCTCCATTGGTATTACTGCCGGCAACCACCACACCATTTGTCAAACTGGTAGATCCTGGTGGGAATTTAAGTATTCGGTTATTGTTTTGGTCTACAACAAAAAGGTTACCAAACTGATCTATGAATATGGCGTAGGGGTTATCGAACTGGTTCAATCTCATTCCCTTGCCATTTCCACCCGCCACTGTTTTCACATCTAAAACCGAAGGAATTACCACGGAATGCACCGTCGTGTCAAGTGTAGTGCTGGTAAACCACTGTATTTGCGAAAGTGTATCAAATGTGCTCACCGTCAGGGTATCAATCCCATTGCAAATATGGTTGGTTTTTAATGTAAAATGGTTCGTGCATTGTCCATAGCCTTTAGCCCAGCCAAACAGAAATAGCGCAAGCAAAAGCCCCAGAGCTGATACTTTGAAAATTACTCTCCAAAGACAAAATATATATTTAATGATACTATGCAAACCTAACGAAGTATTTTTTAACTATGATTTTATAAGCCCAGGGCATCATCTCAAGTTTAATAACTTGAACGATGCTGCCTTGGACGATAATTATGGAAAGAGAACACAAGAAAATTATTATTGTTTTGCCTTCTATATATCTTCCCCCTTATTTATAGTTGAACTGTATTACAATCGCACTGTCATTATTTCTTGCGAGTATAAACGCTTCTTTATTTAAGATCTTGATTTTATTTACATGTCGTGTCTGCCCTTTTACCTGTAAGCCATTGATGCTTTCTGCGCTAAACCGTCCATTGCCATGATTGAGAAGGACAGTTCCAAAATCCGCATCGTATCTGCCCATCTGGATATTATTTTCATAATAATTGCCAAATAATAAAATATCGGGCAGGCTGTCGTCATTGGCGTTAACAACTACTGCATCCCGGTAGGGTGATAATTGAGCTTGCCATGGCAAGGCATTTACTGTAAAATTCCCCTTACCATCGTTGATAAGTATGGCATTTGAAAAATAATCTGCGCTCAAGGTATCGGCTTTGCGCAGCATATCTAACGAAAAAATGTCTTCTAAAGATGCCTTGGCAAAATCTTCCGCATATAAGTATTTTTTCTTTAGCGCAGGCATTTGCCTTTCTAATTCTTCTTTATTTGCAAATGGCAATTCGCGGCCATTAAGATAATAGGTTAGTATCTGTTCTTTTTTTCCGTTCCCATCAAAATCATAATAGTATAATCGTACAGGTTCCTTCTCAGATGCGCTCAGCCTGCTGTTCAACCCCAGGTTGCCGGCTATCAAATCAATATTACCATCATTATTCAGGTCAACAGGCAGAATAAAATTCCACCACCCTTTTTCATCAGTCAATACTTTTTTGATAAATCTTCCATTTTGATTGATGAAGGCGATGATGCCACCCCATTCCAGAGAAATGATCAGATCCTTTTTACCATCCTTATTAATATCAAACCATAAAGCGTTTGTTACAAAGCCAATATGCGAAAGCCCTTTGCTATATTTTTCTGTTACATCCGTAAACTTGCCTGTGCCGTCATTTTGCAACAGATATGATTTCGGGGTTTGACCATAATTACTGGGTACAGACCTCCCCCCGACAAACAAATCAGGGTATCCATCACCGTTAAAATCATAAGAAATTATAGTTGACGCATTGATAAATAAACTATCAAAAGCATGGTCCCTCTTTCTAAAATTCCCTTTACCATCATTTAGATAAACCCTCGGGGAAAGATGCTCATCCTGGCCATAAAATTCATTACCGCCACTTGCGACAATTAAGTCCATATTGCCGTCATGGTTAACGTCAGCCCAGCATGCACTCACGTCCTCGTATGCGCTATCCCTTTCCAGGTCAGTTTGCAGGGTTTTAACAAATTTTCCTGATTTGCCTTGTAAAAAGACAGCACTTCTCTTCCATTTGGAGGACCCGATAAAAACATCTTCCAGACCATCGTGGTTGATATCTGCGACAGCAAGTGCTGGTCCTTCCGTCGAAAGCATGTGTGGTATCAATGGTTCCCGGTCAAACTCATGAAAATCATTTTCTTCATGTTTGTATAAGAGTCCAGTTTCAGATGTAATTTCCTTCATAGGCCTCGTAGGGTTCTTCCAATACTGCGTAATACGTGTATAATCAAATTTGGGTAGCCCCTTTGCATAACTAAACACGAGCCACGGGTGGTTTGTTTCCAAGGCTATTGTTTGATAACTGTTATCGGGCCATATCAAAAAAGCAGAATCCACTTTTGTCTTGTCTAGCCCGATATGAATAGGCGTTTCCATACTTGAAAGAAAGCCCCTCACAGGGTATTTTTCATAGGTGCGAATTCCGCCATTGCAATAGATGACAATTTTAGCGCCGATGGCATTGACGTTTTTTTCAGGTCCTTTTAATTTTATTTCAACAAAGGGCTTATTTTTTTTGTCATTACTTTTATTCAGGTAAAACAGTGCTGGTCCATCAATATTGCTCACAACAGCATCCAGATCTCCATCATTGTCAAAATCCGCATATACAGTTCCGTTAGAAAAGGTATTCTTATTATTTTCAATTTTGTTTTCCATGTCCTCAAATTGAAAATTGCCCTTATTCCTAAACAGTTTGTTTGGTATTTTTATCTGAGGGAATTTATCTGCCATATCCTTTTTATCAAATGTGTTAGATTTCATTTTTTCATGGACCTCCTGGTTGGAAACGTAATTGATAAAATCAATATCATTCATTCTTTTTGGAATGCCATTAGAGATAAACAAATCCTTTAGTCCGTCATTATCGAAATCAAACCACAACGGAGACCATGACCAATCGGTAGCGGCAACCCCGGAATAAAGTCCGATTTCACTGAACATCCCATTGCGCCTGTTCCATTGGAGATTATTTCTTGTATATTGATAATTGTACCCATAGCCAATCTTTAAATTAAATATATCATACTCATCTTCACCCAGCGACCTTTTTAACATATACGGGTCTGAGGGAAGCATATCCATCGTAATGATTTCGGGATACCCGTCATTGTTAGCATCGGCAACATCAACACCCATCGAGAACTGACTGGTATGCATCATCCGTTCAGGGAGCTCGTCTTTGAATGTGCCGTTCTTTTGGTTGATATATAGATAGTCATTTTCATGAAAATCATTTCCGATATATAAATCAGGGTACCCATCTAAGTTAATGTCGGCCGCTGCAATGCCCAATCCATATCCTATTACCGAGCTATTGATGCCCGCTTCCCGGGTAACATCAGTAAATTTATTCCCGCCATCGTTTCGATATAGATGGTCCCCTGAAACAGGGCTGTATGTCTTAAGCTTTTCATCACGCCGGCCAAAAGTGCCGTTTTGATGAATGGAATGATTAAGCAGGTACATATCCAAATCCCCATCCATATCATAGTCAAAAAATACAGCCTGCGTACTGAAACCCGAAAAATCCAATCCGTATTCCTTGGCTTCATCCTCGTAAAAAGGCACTCCATTTCCATCGATTCCTTTGCATATTAATAACTGGTTATGGCTGTGCAATGTTTCGTGGTTTCCGACCCTGCATATATAAATATCGAGCAGCCCGTCATTATTGATATCAACCACTGAGACACCGGTTGACCATCCGCCATCTTGCGGGATTTTTGCCTCAGCGGTTACATCCTTGAATTGCAGATTGCCTGTATTTAGAAATAGTTTATTATCTGTTTGATTGCCTGCAAAAAAAATATCAATCTTCCCGTCATTATTGAAATCTCCGGCTCCAACACCTCCTCCATTATAATAATACATGTATTTGAATACATTAAAATCTTCCGTCGGGGTAAGCTTATTGTTAAAGTTCAACCCCGTTTTATTATTCTCTAGTATTTCAAAAAGTGGCTCTTCTTTTTTCCGAGAATTCTTCCCGCAGGCAGATAAAAAAACCAATACCAAAATCATGAACTGAGCCTTATGCCATATTTGAGCCATAGATGAGCGCATTAAAAATTACAATTACGCGAAACAAATGTACTTGGCAAAGACACATCTCCTTTGCGCAAGGATCAGATTACTTTTTTAAAGTTTTATTGATTTTATATAAAACAGGGTATTCATCATTTTGCAGGAATAATATATAGCTGTCGTTTGTACCCTTAATTTGGGCTATATCCCGAATTTGTCCACGCAATTCAAGCCCAGTTTGACCGGGTTGTAGAACCTTGAAATGCCCTTTGCCATCATTCACCAACACGTTGCCAAAACTTGCATCTAGCCTTCCAAATTGCGGGAGAAAACCAAATTCGTTGCCCCCTGCAATAATGTCCAAGTTACCATCTCCGTTAATGTCGGAACTTAGCAACGCGTTAACTGAAGAGAGCTGGAGCATTTGAGGTAATTTTTGGATACTGAATTGTCCATTCCCCTCATTAATCGCGACAATAGAACTGCAGTAATTAAACTGCTTTACCAGTGATTTATTCAAAAGTTCAGAGGAGAACAAATCCTGAATGGATTTTTTTGCGAAATCCTCATTTTTTAAATTCTGTTTCTTAATGGAAGGGACCTGATCTTCCATTTCATGTTTTAAGAAAACAGGCATGTCTTTACCCTGCACCGTCCTGGTCATCACAATATCAGGAACTCCATTCTGGTCAAAATCATTGATCCATAATTTTACAGGGCTAGCCGAATCAGGATGGAGGTAAAAATTCTCGCCAATGTTTCCCAGTATCAGATCCATTTTCCCGTCTCCGTTTACATCTGCGGCAGCGACAGTTTGCCACCAACCAAATAAATTATTGAGGTTAGATTTTAATTCTACAAAGCGGTCCGTTTTAAATGAAAATATTCTTGGAGCCATCCATTCCCCTGTAATAATTAATTCCTTTTCTGTATCCCCGATTACATCAGCCCACACAGCATTGGTTACCATCCCGATATTTGCTATATCCGGGTTTTTTATTTTTGCGATATCAGTGAAATGGCCCTTACCATCATTGACGAATAAAAAGCTTCTTGGCGAAATACCATACTCTCTAGGGACGCTCCTTCCACCAACGAATAGATCAGGATATCCATCGTGGTTAAAATCATAAGCTATAGCAACCGCGGTATTGACTCCTTCGCTAGTGGGCTGAAAGGCAGAAGCGTCTATCGTGAAATTTCCTTTGCCATCATTTTTAAACAAACGGAATTGCATTTGCCTGCTATATGGCGGGTTGCTATTACCTCCCGGACCAATAAACAAATCCAAATCACCGTCATTATCTACATCGAAAAGAAGGACGGCTTCATCTTCAAAATCTGTAAATTGATCAAATGCCGGTTCTGGTTTTTTTACAAATTGCCCGTCAGCAGTTTGAAGATAGACCTGTCCAGGATGCCCTATAGTCCCACCAACAAAAACATCGGGGAGCCCATCGCCGTTCACATCACCCACCGCTGCTTTAGGACCTTCGCGGGAAAGTGCTTTGGGTAAATTCCGCTCATAGTAAAAATCTATATTGTCCGGTTCGTGATGCTTATCAAAATTGCTTTTAACAATGTTTAGTAATAGTAAAGAGGAATCAGGGCTTATTTTTTCTGGAATACGCTTGTTATCGCCAGCCTGTTGAATCGTGTGCGTTTTGTTTATTTCAGGGTGAA
>DATMMJ010000062.1:0-8800 GCA_035569795.1 Puia sp.
TCTCTCTCCATGCTCATGCTTCCATCTTCCATCGTCATGTATCGGGCGTCATCGTTGTCTCCGCCCATCTCATCCTTGCGGGTGATTAACCCCTGCAGATAAGCCAGCTCTTTTTTAGCAGCATCTAATTTTTTAGTGATCAATTCCCTGAACTCAGCAAGCTCGGTATCGTTATATCTCATAGTTGGGCCGTTGTTTTGTTCTTGTTGTGGAGAGTCTAAAACTGATTTAGTGAACTCCGGTTCATATTTACGGATTGTTTTTGTCTTCATTTCAGGTACCACCACTTTAACAGGCTTTGGTGGTGCGACTGGTTTTTGCGGTGCTTGCTTTACAGGCATCGGAATGCTGTGTTTAGCTGCATCAGGTTTTTTTTCTTGTGCTGCTTTAGGTAAAGGTTTTTTTGTCAGTTGCTTTTTGGGAACTGGCTTGGCACGCACAACTTTGGCCGGGGTATGCTTAACCGTTTTCTTTGGCGCGGGCTTTTTAGCAACCAGCTTTGATGCCTTTGCAACGTGCTTTTTGGCTGCTGCATGTTTGGCAGGTTTAGCAGCCGGTTTTTTTGCCGGGGCTGCTTTTTTATGTGTAACTTTTTTGGCGGGTTTTGCCGCCTTCTTTTTGGTTGCCATATTGTTAGGCTTTTTTAGTAACAAAAACTTTTAAGGGAATGTCATTTACTTCAATTTCAGTGCCATTAGCTATTTGCGGCACTAATTCTATACTATCTGCCAAAATTTCGGCGCAAATATAGCCATTAAATTGGGTAATGGAATCTTTTAGGGCGGAGGCTTCAGCAATTTTCACAAGTATTTTATCGGTTAGCTCATACCCATTATCCTTGCGAATCTTCTGTATTCGGTTTACGAATTCCCGGGCATTGCCTTCGTTTACCAGTTCTGGCGTGATAGTGACATCAAGCGCAACTGTTAGAGAATTTTTGTTGGCAACAATCCATCCGGGGATGTCCTGGCTGGATATTTCCACGTCATTTACCTGTAATATTAAGGGTTCGCCATCAATTGACAAATTATAAATGCCCTGTTTTTCCAATTTTGATATATCATCCTGCGTAAATGCAGCCAGGGCATTAGAAACTGCCTTCATTTTGGATCCCAATTTTTTCCCAAGAGCAATGAAATTAGGCTTGATTTTTTTCTTTATAAATCCGTCTGACTGGCTTATGTACTTGATTTCCTTCACATTCACTTCATTTTTTATCAGGCTTTCCACCTTAAGCAACTGTTGCTGCATAGTTGGGCTCGCAACCGGGATCAGTACTTTTTGAAGAGGCTGCCTCACTTTGATGTTTACTTTTTTTCTTAACGAAAGTATGAGTGAAGAGGCATCCTGGGCGAGTTGCATCCTTTCCTCCAATGGCTCATCAATTGCAGATTCCTTTGTTTTGGGAATATAGCCATGATGGACAGATTCAATGTTCATTCTTCCCGTCACGTCATTTAAGTTGAGAAAAAGCCAATCTGCAAAAAACGGGGAAATAGGGGCTATTAATAAAGAAACGGCTTCAAGGCATTCGTATAAAGTTTGATACGCAGAAATTTTATCATGTTCGTACTCGCCTTTCCAGAAACGGCGGCGGCAAAGGCGCACATACCAATTGCTGAGATGCACATCGACAAAATCTTCAATCAATCTTCCTGCAATAGTTGGCTCATAATCATCAAAATTATCTGTGACTTTTTTTATTAATGTGTTCAAAGACGAAAGAATCCACTGGTCTATCTCAGGTCTTTCGTTAAGAGCAATATATTTTTCTTGAAAATCAAAGCCATCCACGTTGGCATACAGCGCAAAAAACTGATAGGTATTATACAAGGTGCCGAAAAATTTCCGCTGTACTTCTTTGATGCCATCAATATCAAACTTCATACTTTCCCAAGGTGAAGCATTGGTTATAAGATACCACCTGGTGGCATCGGCTCCAAACTGCTCTATGGTTTTGAAAGGGTCAACAACGTTGCCTAGGCGCTTGCTCATTTTATTGCCGTGCTTGTCCAATACCAATCCGTTGGAAACAACGGATTTATATGCAAGACCGGGATATTTTTCCTCCCCTGCATCGATGCCAGATTTAGCTAGCACATCGTGCACAGATTCCTTTACCAGCGATGCTATGGCATGCAATGTGTAAAACCAACCACGCGTCTGGTCAACACCTTCGGCGATAAAATCAGCTGGATAGTTTTTCGCGAATGTCTCAATATGCTCGAAAGGAAAATGCCACTGGGCATAGGGCATGGCACCCGAATCAAACCAAACATCAATTAAGTCTGGCACGCGTTTCATCAGTTGGCCCGATTTGCTTACAAGCACAATCTCGTCAACAAAAGGTTTGTGCAGGTCAATATCATCACGCTTAAAAATTGTTTTTAATAGTTCGTTTGTCTGTTGTGCCGTAAATCTGCCTTTTACCTTATCTGGAATTTCCTGAATTTTGTCTATTTCATCTTTGAGCTCCTGTATACTTCCTATGCAAATTTCTTCACTCCCGTCTTCTGTCCTCCAAATTGGCAACGCCGTTCCCCAAAACCTGCTGCGGCTTAGATTCCAGTCAACCATATTCTCCAGCCAGTTGCCAAATCTTCCTTCACCGGTTGATTTTGGCTTCCACTTGATGGTCTTATTCAACTCCACCATCCTGTCCTTTAGCGCTGTGGTCTTGATAAACCAAGCATCCAAGGGATAATATAAAATGGGCTTATCTGTACGCCAGCAATGAGGGTAGGTATGCTCGTATTTTTCTTTTTTGAATAACTTATTCTCTTCCTGTAGCTTAAGAACGATCCGCTCATCCACGCTCAAATATTTCTTTAGGTCTCTTATCTTTCCATGTGCTTCCAATATCTTTTTCTGCTTGGCATATTCAATTTGTATTTCAGTATCAGTGAGATACTGTTCTTTTACATACTCATCGCCATACAAAAAAACATCATCTTTTATCCCGGAGAGAAACCTTCCCCGCTTATCGACCATCGTCAAAATGCCAATGCCATATTTATTGCCCACCTTAAAGTCATCGGCTCCGAAGGCCGGGGCCGTATGCACTATGCCTGTCCCGTCTTCTGTAGTAACAAAATCTCCTAATAAGACTTTGAAAGCGTTGGAGTTATCTGTCTTATTGGTTTCAAAAGGAAGGAGCTGTTCATACCCGATCCCTTCCAGATCACGGCCCTTGAATTCTCGTAATATTTTCCAGGGAATGAGTTTTATTTCTGATGAATAATTTTCAAAATCACCGTTCTGCACTTCGGGTTTAAAATATTTTCCAATCAATGCCTTTGCAAGAACAACATGTATCGGAATATGAGTATAGGGGTTAAAAGTTTTTATCAATACATAGTCAATCTTTTCTCCCACTGTCAACCCTAAATTAGAAGGCAGGGTCCAGGGCGTGGTCGTCCATGCCAAAAAGGAAATCTCCTTGTTATCTGCCGATTCAAACAATAGCCTACTCTTTTGGTTTTTAACTACTTTGAACATCGCAACCGCCGAAGTATCCATTACCTCTTGATACGTTCCTGGCTGATTCAGCTCATGGGAGCTTAGTCCCGTTCCCGCGGCTGGAGAATATGGTTGAATACTCACGCTTTCATAAAGCAATTCTTTAGTATATAACTGTTTAAGTATCCACCAAAGGGTTTCAATATATTTATTCTCAAAAGTGATATAAGGGTCCTTCAGGTCTACCCAATAACCCATCTTTAAAGTCAGCTCATCCCATTTGTCCTTATATCGAAGTACAGCTTCCCTGCAATAGCGGTTATATTCTTCAACCGAAATTTTTTTGCCAATATCTTCCTTTGTTATACCCAATTCTTTTTCAACGCCTAGTTCAACGGGTAGTCCATGGGTATCCCAGCCCCCTTTTCGATTTACTTGAAAGCCCTGCATGGTCTTATAGCGGCAAACCAGATCCTTTAAAGTCCTGGAAATCACGTGATGGATCCCTGGCATCCCATTTGCGCTGGGAGGCCCTTCATAAAAAACAAATGCTGCAGCGCCCTCACGGAGGTTGACGCTTTTTTCAAAAGCCTGACCGGCTTCCCATTTGGCAAGCATTTCCTGGCCTATAGCTGGCAAATTCAAATGTTGGTATTCCCTGTATCTTGCTGGCATAATAAAACCCGGAACATATTTTTGAAAATGGGTGCAAAGTTACGGGAAATAACAGGTAAAAAGCATAGTAAAAGCACACAGTTTCAAGAAAGAAAATAGGGTTTTATTTAATATAAAGAGCGCTGGAAGAAGGAAGACGTTAAAATGGAGTAAAAGGACGAAAGTTTTCCGCACATTAATAATTGATTATCCACATTTGCTCTGTTTTGGCACAATTTGTGTTTTCATTACGACAAATCTATTTCCAAACTTTTGAAAGACCTCCAATATTCTCTTTTAAAAATCAAAATAGCTGAATTGATCTTTACTACTTGATGACTTTATCATAAAACTTATTCCTGTAATCATCATTACATGAAAAACTTTTTCTACGGTTTAGGGTTTAGGGGTTAAAAAGGGGGGTATTCCTACTCCCCTTCCTTTTATTTTAAGCTGGACAAATTCTTCTTAGTCCGTAACCTCCCGTTTTTAATCTCTTATATTTTCTTAGGAAGAACCCTTTTGCAGTTCAAATTACCAATGCCTTGAATTTCCACTCTGGTTGGGGCCAATTTCTGGAAAAACTACCTTTTTACCCCTGTTTATAAAACCTCCTTTGTGTAAAAGGAGGTTTTCTCATATATATATATACGGTTACTGCCCGGTTTTTTTTGCTCGTATGATTTTGTAAATCTTAATCATGCTCATAAGCACGAGGATAAAAAGTACGAGGCCTGTCAGTCCCCACAGAAGGCTCATGCTCTGCTTGACCACCGCAAGCATTACGATTGCTACCAGAAGAATAGTAGCCATTTCATTCCAGATGCGCAGTTGCTGCGAAGTATATTTGAAAATACCCTTTAATTGGTCTCGGAAGATTTTATGCAGCGAAAAAAAATACAGGTATAGCAAAATGACCAAAACCAATTTGATCAGCAGCCATCGGCCTTCATTGGCAAACAAATATCTATACCATCCATCAGCGAACATCACAGCGGGGCCCAATATTATAGTCAACACTGCTGAAGGAATGGTGATCCCATACCATAACCGTGTCATCATGATCCGAAACTGCTCATGCAAGATTGTTTTTGCTGGTTCTGATTTTTCTTCCGCTTCGGTATTGTATACAAAAAGCCGCGGCATGTAGAATAGCCCGGCAAACCAGGTAACAATAAAAATGATATGCAAGGCTTTGATGTACAATGTTTATTCAAGTTTGCGGCTGCTGCCGATAGAAATTGTTCCTGCCTTTTGTCCCAAGCGCCCCTGCTATGAATTCAAAACCATGTCCTTTGCGCCGGAAGCGTATTCATTTACCCAATCCTTAATGGTATTGACCCATAGCGGTTTTGTATTTAAGCAAGGTATCATCTCATAGGTTTCTCCGCCGGCACCAATGAAGGCGGCTTTTCCACGAATTGCTATCTCTTCCAGTGTCTCCAAACAATCACTCACAAAAGAGGGGCAAACAATAAGCAATTTTTTGATCCCCTCACCCGGCATTTCTTCCAATCGTTTATCCGTGAATGGTTCGAGCCATCCTTTTCCTAGGCGGGATTGAAAAGAAATGCTGAATTTCGTTGATGGAATATTCAATTTTTCAGTTATCAGCCTGGTTGTTGCAAAAACCTGATGACGGTAACAAGTTGCATGTGCAGCAGACGATACGTTGCAACAATCATCTATTTTCAGGCAATGGCCTCTTGTCAGGTCACTTTTTTTAATATGCCTTCCGGGGACTCCATGATAGCTGAAAAGTATCTGGTCATAGTCTTTTAGTAAATAGGGAGCGATATTGTCGCTTAATGCATTGATGTAATTTGGTTCATCAAAAAAAGGTTTAATGAAATTCAGCTTAAAGGAATATCCTTTCTTCCCGTGAATCTGCCTGGCATAGTGAACAGCAGTTTCGTAAGAAGACATAGCATAATGCGGATACAGGGGTACCGCAATCACCTCCTCCAAATGAGGCATTTTCTGCAGTAACTTTTTATATGCTCCTTCAATCGTGGGATTCCCATAGCGCATGGCGATTTCTACCGGCGCTGCCATTTGTTGCTGGAGCGCCTGTTGCAATTGCCTCGTAAGCACTACCAATGGAGAGCCGTCTTTTGTCCAGATTGTTTTATACGATTCAGCAGATTTTGGTGAACGCGTTGGCACAATTATGCCTCCAACCAATATCTGGCGAAACAAAAAGGGGTAGTCAATCACATTTCCATCCATCAAAAATTCCAGCAAATATTTTTTTACATCTCTCAGTTCCGTTGAATCCGGTGATCCAAGATTCATTAAAATGACTCCAAGCTTTTTTGATGCTGCCATGGCTAATAATATTTGCAAAAATAACTACTGCATTCTGCAAAAGTTCAGTCCCTTTGTTTTTTATCTAGATACCAAAGCAAGGAATTCTTGTTCAGAGGTTAAAAATGATGATGCTCAATACAATTACTGAGGAGAATCAGCAGTACAAATGACATTGCCATGACACAGAAATTAGTTACTTAGAAACTACTACTATTACTTTTGCGTAACAATTTCATTTGGGCTAAAAATAATGGGAAATAAACTTTCAGACATATCAAAATTCTTTATTGCAGGCATAAACTACAAGAAGACAGACGCCGCGCTGCGTGGCCGGTTTGCTGTTAATACCGAGCAATACAAAACGATTCTTTCACTGGCGCCCCGTTATGGCGTTAATGAATTGTTTATTCTGTCGACCTGTAACCGGACAGAAATTTATGGTTTTGCCGAAGATGCCTCCCAACTTATAGACCTGCTTTGTACACAAACCACAGGCCCAAAAGAAACATTTATTGGATTAGCCTATACAAAGAGTGGCGCAGATGCGATTGAACATCTTTTCCATGTTGCTGCCGGGCTGGATTCTCAGATTTTAGGAGACTATGAAATTGTTGGCCAAATTAAATTGGCTGTAAAATTTTCAAGAGCTAATGGCTTCATTCATTCTTTCGCAGAAAGATTGGTCAATTACGTGCTGCAATCTTCCAAATCTATAAAAAATAATACCGAGCTGAGTGGAGGCACTGTTTCTGTTTCTTTTGCTGCAGTACAATTCATAAAGGAAAGATTCTCATGCATTGCCGATAAAAAAATTCTTTTGGTTGGGACTGGCAAGATTGGACGCAACACTTGCAAAAACCTGGTTGATTATCTTGATACCAAAAACATCACTCTTATTAATCGTTCAGAAAACAAGGCTTCTTGTCTTGCAAAGGAAATGCATTTAAGGAGTGCGTCTTATCATGATTTCAAAGAAGAAGTCGAAAACAGCGATATCATCATTGTTGCAACCAACGCGGAGCGGCCAATTATCACAAAAGCTGATTTGGTCCACTCAAAAGAAAAATTACTCATCGATCTGTCTATCCCAAACAATATTGAGGCCTCCGCAAAAGATTTGGGTCATATTACGCTGGTTAATGTAGATGACCTTTCGAAAATAAATGATGCGACTTTGCAAAAACGCCAGGCCGAAGTGCCAAAAGCAAAAAATATTGTGGCTGAGCACATTGCTGAATTTATGGAGTGGTACGAAATGCGCAGGCATGTGCCAGTGCTGAAAGCAGTTAAAACAAAACTCAACGAAATCCATAGATGCCCTTTGTTCCCCGGGGTAGCCACCATACCTCCCCCCTTTTCTAATACAGAACAGAACATCCAGCGTGTTATCAATGGCATGGCTTCAAAAATGCGCCGTCATAACCAGCGCGGTTGCCAGTATATTGAAGCAATTAATGATTTTATTGCCATCAGCATAAGCTAAATTTGCTTTAGTCTGGTGATGATTTGGGATGGGCAATAACAAAAACCATCATTAATTTTTACTATTCGCCAATGCATGAATAAAATATTAAAGATAGGTACACGGGAAAGCCAATTGGCTCTTTGGCAGGCAGCACTGGTAAAAGATTTGCTCCGTGAACAGGGCATTGACGGGGAGCTTGTCCTGATAAAAAGCGAAGGAGATATCGATCTGAAAACCCCACTCTACGAAATGGGAGTACAAGGGATTTTTACAAAAACATTGGATGCCGCTTTAATAAATAATAAAATTGATATTGCTGTTCATTCCATGAAGGACGTGCCAACACAATTAGCACAAGGTGTTGTGCAGGCAGCAGTGCTTAAGAGAGGTTCTCACAAAGATTTGTTGGTGTTTAAGACGGATGGCAATTTCTTATTAAATGAAAATTATGCAGCTCAGATAGCAACCAGCAGTACGAGAAGAAGGGCGCAATGGCTCCATAGATACCCACTGCATCAGATCCATACGCTGCGCGGGAATGTAAATACAAGATTGCAGAAATTACAAACCGAAAATTGGGACGGGGCGATTTTTGCTGCAGCAGGGCTGGAAAGAATACATCTTCGCCCGCAAAACTCCGTTGAATTGGATTGGATGTTGCCCGCACCTGCCCAAGGTGCAATAATGATTGTCTGCAGGGAATATGACAATGAAACATGGGAAAAATGCCTTTTGCTCAACGATGAACCGACAGCCCTGTGCACAAAAATTGAAAAAGATTTCTTAAGAATTTTACTCGGCGGATGTTCGACCCCCATCAGTGCCCTGGCGGAGATCGAAGAAGATGAATTGTTTTTTCGGGGAAATATTTATTCTTTAGATGGAAAGAAGAAATTGGAAATTGAAAAAGTG
>DATMMJ010000063.1:0-9428 GCA_035569795.1 Puia sp.
AGAACAGAAAAAATTAAAAATGAAATGGGCTGTATCTTATGCAGGTAAACCAGTACAGCAGAAATGATGGTGAATATGTTAACAATGATCAGTAGTATCTTGATTTCGGGCCTGGTAATGAAATGATAGCGCAAAGCCTGAAGCACTTGTTTTTTATCATAACTGAAATAAATCGTCATGTATGCAGTTCAATTAGAAAGATAAAAGTAAGGATAAATGAAAAAGCCGCCATTTCCGCGGCAGCCTTAATTTATTTATGTCCTTAATTTTTTATCTGACAGCCCTGCATCTGTTATAATGGTTGGATGCTGCTTCAAAAGGAGTAACTGACCGGCTGCATGAAGCGAAAAAGGCAATAATAATTATCAAAGCGAGAATTTGTTTCATGGTTTTCATTTTTGGATTTAATTATTGAATATAATAACGAAATTAACCCTATAAAATTGCCAAACAACTAAATCGTAGATTATCTGCGTCTGAGCGAAAATTTACTAAGGTCGCATAAGCAAAATCACAGTTTATCCTCTAGATAATTCCCCTTACAGCGAGGTGTGTGGGGTGCATGAGTAAATATGCTCTTGAAAAATGAATATCTCACGCTAAATTATATTCATTATTTTTATCTGATCTTAATTAACCTAAATTTTTTGTTAAATGAAACTTTTAAAAAACACCATTATTCTGCTATTAGTCCTTTTCGCTACGGTAACTATGGAAGCCCAGCGCTTAAAATTGACTGAAGGAAGCCTCGCTCCATTAAAGGAAGAAAAAAACATTAATGTTGAATTTACCTATGATAACCTGGCCGTGGGTAAGTATAGTAATGAACAAGATTACATCAGCAAGAAAAAAGAGGAGTACAATAAGAAAGAGCCAGGGCGTGGAGACAGCTGGGAAAAAACCTGGAAAAGCGATAGAAAGTACGAGTTCGAACCTAAGTTTACCGATTTGTTCCAGGAATACAGCGAGATGGTAATTAGCAAGAAGCCTGCAAAATACACGTTGATATTCCATACTACCTACACGGAGCCGGGTTATAATATTTATATATCGAGAAAATACGCTGAGATTGATGCTGAAGTTAGTATCGTAGAAACGGACAATAGGAGCCATGTTATTGCAGTAATATCAATACAAAAAGCGCCGGGGAGAACCTTTGGCGGCAACGACTATGCTACCGGAGACAGGATCAGAGAGTGTTACGCCGATGCAGGTAAATATTTAGGGAAATTCATTGTCAAAAACAGGAAATAGGATTTTCTTGGCTATTATTTTCAGACTGCTTTGCAGAGGGCGCGATTTTGGCCTGTGGCTGTGCATATCATTTTTACATGTCCATCTGCGTGAATATTTGTTGACAAATTTTAACGATACCGCATGGCGTTACCGCCATGCGGGAATGAATACCCCGGGCCCAATGCCACTAAACCGATGCGTTCCCGCCAAAATGGATATCCTCCGCGACTAATTATTTTTATTATTTTTATGTCTTCCTGTTAATTTAAACTTTCATGAAATGAAAATCATAAGAACTACTGTCGCGCTATTGCTTGCAACTATGCCTATTGTGGGCGCCTTTGCACAACAGGTCACACTAGATGGTAATATTGACGCTTTGAAAGATGAAAAAAGTGTAGCGATAGAATTTGTATACGACAGCATGAAAGTTGGGAAATATAATGACAATGATTATGTGAATCACAAAAAAGATGATTTGAACAAAAAATACCCAGGGAAAGGCGATGCCTGGTCTTTAGATTGGGTCCAAGCCAGAAAAGACAAGTATGAACCAGGATTTAAAGCAGGATTCGAAAGTACCAGTTCCATTGCAATAAACGGTAAATCGGATTCAAAATATACGATTATTCTCAAAACAACTTTTGTTGAGCCTGGTTTTCACATAAGAATGATAGCACGAGAAAATGCGGTAATAAACGCTGTGGTCTTGATTGTAGAGACTGCTGACAAAAGCAAGGTCGTCGCTAGAATCGCAGTAGAAAGGGCCATTGGAAAGGGCCCGGGCGATTACGATGAAGATACATACAATAGAATAATGAATGCTTACCAAAAGGCGGGTGAAGCTGTTGGTAAACTTCTTAGAGCCAAAGGGTAGCTTAAAAGCTATGCGCAAAAAAAACCCGCTCATAGAAATGAGCAGGTTTGAAGTTTATATAAAAATAACCGTCCTTTCCCTGTTAATTGGGTTGCCAAAGCTTAGCTACAACCCATACTGTTACCGCAATTCAGGCATTTATAGCAGGTACCGCTTCTTATGGTAATATGCCCGCACGTATTACATGCCGGTGCATCGCTCTGCATGCTTTTGGCGGCAGCATTTACTGCATCCATATTGTTTTCTACCCTGACCGCGGCAGATTTTTGCGATTTTATTGGCTGTGTCAACTGTTTGACTGCCGCTTTTGCAACTATCCGCACATCACTTAATTCAGGCGTTTTTTTTTCATATTCCAATGAAGTGGGTATCTCGTCCCAATCATCGGTGCCGGTATTTGTCATTTCAGGTTTATCTAGCACATGCACCAAGTCAGTTCTTCCCAAATATTCATATGCCAGGGCCCTGAAAATAAAATCTACAATCGAGGTGGTACTCTTGATGTTCGGATGGTCAACCATGCCGGATGGTTCAAATCGGGTAAATACAAACTTCTCTACAAATTCTTCCAGAGGCACACCATATTGCAGGCCGATAGAGATGGCGATCGCGAAACAGTTAGACATACTGCGCATGGTGGCTCCTTCCTTTGCCATATCAATAAAAATCTCACCCACTGTTCCATCGTTGTATTCACCGGTGCGTAGGAAAATAGCCTGGCCATTAATCTTCGCCTTTTGGGTAAAGCCACGGCGCTTTGCAGGTAGAGTCCTTCTTTCTACTATCGTTGCCAATGCTCTTTTCAACTTTGTATCAGGGGAAGACTGAACGCGCTTGGTTACTTCTTCCAACAGTTCCTGAACCGTGAGTTTACCCAAATCAACGATGTTCGATTCAGTGGTCGCTTCGCCAACTGCTTTTGTTATATCACTTGTTTGTTCGTCCGTCTTTCTCTTTTTATCTGATTTATTGCTTAAGGGTTGTGATAATTTAGAGCCATCCCGGTAAAGCGCACAGGCCTTTAGCCCTAATTGCCAGCTAAGCATATAGGCGTCCTCAATTTCTTCAATAACAGCCTCATTAGGCAGATTAATCGTTTTGGAGATCGCACCACTGATGAATGGCTGCGTTGCGCCCATCATGCGGATATGGCCATGGGCATGTATGTAACGTTCTCCTTTTTTTCCACATTTGTTGGCACAGTCAAAAACGGGCAGGTGTTCGTCTTTCAGGGAGGGTGCGCCTTCAACAGTCATCGTGCCGCAGACATAATCGTTCGCAGCTTCGATCTGTTCATCGCTAAATCCAAGGGATTCCAATAAGCTCCACTCAAAATTGAAATATTGTTCAGGCTTGAAACCAAGGCGCTGCAAGCATTCTTCACCTAAAGCATATACATTAAATACAAAACCAATTTCAAAGGCAGAACCAACGGCAGCATCCAGTTTCTTGATTTCTTCTGCTATAAATCCTTTCTCGCTTAATGTTTGGTGATTGATATGCGGAGCGCCCGCAAAAGTACCCGAGCCCACTGCATATTTAATAATGGCATCAATTTCCTTTTCTGAATAATGCAAATTTCTTAAGGCTGCGGGAACTGATTGATTGATGATCTTGAAATAACCACCACCACTCAGTTTTTTAAATTTCACCAGAGCAAAATCTGGCTCCACACCGGTTGTATCGCAATCCATTACCAGGCCTATCGTTCCTGTCGGGGCAATCACAGTTGTTTGTGCATTGCGATAACCAAATTTTTCTCCAAGTTGCACCGCATCATCCCATGCTTTGGTTGCAGCAGTCAACAAATAATCCATGCAATATTTTGCCTTGATCCCTTTGGGTTTAATTTGCAGTCCTTCATATTCATCTGCATCGTAAGCTGCCAGGCGGTGGTTTCGCATCACGCGAAGCATTTCTTTTTTGTTCTCTTCGTATTTCGGGAAGGCTCCAAGCACTCCGGCAAGCTCGGCGGAAGTCTTGTAAGAAATGCCAGTCATGATGGCTGTGATAGCTCCAGCTATACCTCTAGCTTTTTCTGAGTCGTACGGTATGCCCATCACCATCAGCATGGATCCTAAGTTCGCATAACCAAGACCAAGAGTCCGGTAATCATAAGATAACTCGGCAACTTCTTTGCTCGGGAACTGTGCCATGAGCACCGAGACCTCGAGCACTGCAGTCCACAACCTGCAAGTGTATTCGAACCCTTCGACATCGAAAACGCTTGTTGTTTCATCGAAAAATTTGCGCAGATTCACAGAAGCGAGGTTACAGGCCGTGTTGTCGAGGAACATGTACTCAGAGCAATTGTGAATAGCAATACCATTGGCTACAAAATGGTGGGTTTCCGGCTCTGTGAGATCGAATACATCTTCAGTACCGGCAAAATCCAACGAAGCTACTTCATCCGTAAGAGATTCCCGATAAGCCGCAACCGTGCTATTCAATTGCTTTAATTGAACCGCTTTAGGGCTTTGGTCCATAAACCCGATATACTCCTCGAATAAAATACGTGAGTTCTTACTGATGCGCAGAGAATGCATTTCTTTTACACTATACTCTTTTTTACCTCCCTTGCCATCCGGTAATACGGAAGAAAGCTTGCCCGCCCTTCGATTGGAATATAATTTTGACTTGATCCCGAAATTTAGTAACATCAATTGCACCTGTTGCAATAATTCGCTGGAACAGGAATCCAATGCTACATACTGAGATTTTTCGCTATAATTTGCTACACAACCGTCTGCAGTGAACAACCCTCTTAACAGGGCGGCCTGCTCTTCCCGGCTCAGCAGGAAGCATAAGTCTTTTAGCTTCTTTGTTTGGCTGCCCGCGTCCAATACGGCAAATTGCTCCAGTAGCGAAAGTATCCGGGGCGAACCCACTGATATACGCATCGTGGTGGCATTTTCCTGTACATTCCCACTTTCCTGGTGTTCACTGAGGTGGGGTCGAAGTTGGGTATTGATATGATTATTTGCCCATTCCAGCACCGGCCCCTCATCTTTACCCATATTTAGAAATGCTACTCTGCCCGTATCCCCTTCCGCGTTCGCTTCGTTCAAGGAGTTAATGCATCCATCGCCGATAAGCAAGCCTATCATTTGAGCGGTATCGGCAGCCCCTGTTGTCTCTACTCCAAATTGTCCTTTCACCAGGACTACCACATCATCCTTAGTCAACTCCCTTGCTTCTACATCACCACGATTAGCAGTCAATACCCGATGATCGGCGGTCAGCTTTAATTCATAACCAGCTCTGGTTTTAAGCCTATAGACTTCTTTTGTACCGGTCGGAAATATATTTTCAACCCAATGCATTTTACCATCAAAGCTCTTTATGCCTCTGGACTGACCAATAATATTGCCTATCCGCTCCAATCCTTTATTGGTCGTTACGAATGTATCAGCGGTAACGCAAGGGTTGGAAGCCCGGATTCGGCCACCATTGGGGCATGTATGCCACTCGTTTATGGTAGTGTCGTATTGGGTACCCGGGTCAGCACAACGCCATGCTGCATACGCAATCTGATTCCAGACTTCTTGGGCTGGGATTTTTTTCATCACCCTTCCATCGCTCCTGGCTTTCAATTCCCAGTCTTCATTTTTTGCGAGCTTCTCGAAAAACTCGTTTGGTATGCGAATTGAATTATTTGAGTTCTGTCCTGACACAGTTTTGTATGCTTCACCTTCGTAATCGCTTGGGTAGCCTGCTGCGATCAGTGCACCTACTTTCTTTTCTTCTTCCACCTTCCAGTTAATAAAGCTCATGATTTCTGGATGATCAAGATCAAGACAAACCATTTTGGCAGCCCTGCGCGTAGTGCCCCCTGATTTAATGGCCCCAGCTGCGCGGTCACCGATTTTCAGGAAACTCATGAGTCCACTGGAGGTTCCACCACCACTCAGTTTCTCCCCTTCTCCGCGAATGTTGGAAAAATTTGTCCCCACCCCAGAACCATATTTAAAGATGCGCGCTTCGCGAACCCAAAGATCCATGATGCCTCCATCGTTGACCAGATCATCATTAACGCTTAATATAAAACACGCATGGGGTTGGGGGCGCTCGTAGGCAGACGTAGATTTTTTCAGTTGGCCATCCAGCTGGTCAACAAAATAATGGCCCTGCGGTTTCCCTTTTATGCCATAGCTTTCGTGCAAACCCGTGTTGAACCATTGCGGGCTGTTGGGGACGCACCCCTGGTTTAAGATGCAGTACACGAGTTCTTCATAAAATACTTGCCCGTCTTTGGGGGTGGAGAAATAATTATAACGTTCGCCCCATACACGCCAGCAATTGGCCATGCGGTGTGCAACCTGCTTTACCGAAGTTTCCCTGCCAGAGGAACCGTCGGGTTGCGGCACTCCAGCTTTTCGAAAATATTTTTGAGCTAAAATATCTGTAGCAATCTGGCTCCATTGCTTAGGGACTTCCACATTGTTCATTTCAAACACAACTTCGCCACTTGGGTTTCGGATAACAGAGGTACGGTAATCGTACTCAAACTGATCAAACACATCCAGGTTCTCTTTTGTGAAACGGCGGGCAAATTCCAAGCCTTTCATAGAATTATTTTTTATGGCCATCGGTTAGTAGCTGTCTTTTATCGTTATTAAGAAATTGTTAAGGGGCAAACGAAAGTATTTTTTGATTTTGATATTACCCTTGCTTAAATATTAACAAGCTGTGGAAAAAACAGTTCATAAATTTTGAAGTGTAGATTGGCATTGCCCCATTTGATTTTTGCACATTTTTTTTTCTGTTTCCGGTTAAATTTTTTTGGGTATGAAGAAAAAAAGGTTTATCAAAGAGTAAATTGACTGCGCACGTATCTTTTATAAAACATGCCAGTTTCGTGATGCAACTTGCAAAGGATAAGAAATTCAGGTTATTTTATCTTTTTGCGCTTATAGGCACTTAAACCCGAAAACTTTTTGCATTTTTGCAATGGCCCAACGGCAAAACCAATGAAGCAGAACATTTACGAATCGTTACTGGGAAGAAAAAAAAAGGGCGCAAAATCCTTTGCCGTGCTTATTGATCCGGACAAAGTGGACGCAGCAAAAATTGACGAGCTTACCCAACTTACAACAGATGCGCAAGTGGATTACCTGCTTGTTGGCGGAAGCCTTGTTGTCTCTAACCATCTTGATGAAGTAGTTCAGCTCATTAAAAAAAAATCCACCATTCCCATAATACTTTTCCCTGGGACTCCATCGCAGGTTTCCAAATACGGGGATGGTTTATTGTACTTATCACTCGTTTCCGGGCGGAATCCTGAATTATTGATTGGCCAACATGTCATCTCTGCACCTTTTGTCAGGCAAAGCGGACTGGAAATCATATCCACCGGCTATATGGTGATTGACGGGGGAGCACCAACAACGGTTTCTTACATCAGCAATGCCGCGCCAATACCGTCTGATAAAAATGAAATCGCCATTTGTACTGCAATGGCCGCAGAAATGCTCGGCATGAAGCTGATATATATGGATGCGGGCAGCGGCGCTAAACGAGCTATCCATGAAGAAATGATTGCCGCCGTTTCCAGGCAAATTCAAATCCCTTTAGTCGTGGGAGGTGGCATCAGAGACCCCGAAAAGGCTTACCTGAACTGTAAAGCAGGTGCAGACCTGATTGTAGTGGGCAACGCCATTGAAAAAAATCCAGCACTTATTAAAGAGATGAGTGATGCAATCCACTCTGTTGCTGTAAGATTCTAGGTTCCCCTTTTTTGCCAGACCTTCTGGGCACTCAGGCCAAAATAATACGTTAAAATATTCCTTTGTCTTAAAAAATTGTCTTTCTTTGTGTTGTAAAACAATTTTGGTACAATTTCATCAACATTTGAAATGAAAAAAAACTCACACATATCACCGTTCTCCAACGTGATATTGCACGCCTTCAACAAGCGTGGGTTTTTTGCTGCGCCCGTGTGCACAGTTTTTTCTGTTCGTCCCATTCCCTTTTGGGTACGACGTTGATACCATTCTTTCATAGTGTCCTCTTATTTAGCGGAACTATCTGCTGCCCCGCAGCAATAAGAAAACTTTCAGAAGGAAGCGCTCGTTGAACTATTTACATCTTTCAAGAAAAAACAATGCAACAGGAATTTAAAATATTGATAGCTGACCAAACTCATCAGGATTTTGCCCAGATCATTTGTGATGAAATGGAATCATCAGCAAAAGCACGAGGCACGGGCATCGCAAAAAGAAGCCCCGACTACATCAAACAAAAAATGCAGGAAGGCAAAGCGGTGATTGCGTTTACACAGGATGGTTTTTGGGCTGGCTTTTGCTATGTTGAAACATGGAGCCATGGAGAATATGTGGCTAATTCGGGACTGATTGTCGCACCCGCTTTTCGCAAAGACGGGTTAGCTAAACAAATTAAAAAGAAAATATTTGACCTCAGCAGAAAAGAATACCCGGAATCAAAAATATTTGGGCTTACCACGGGGTTGGCTGTAATGAAAATCAACTCTGACCTGGGTTATGAACCCGTCACCTATTCAGAACTTACCCAGGATGAAGATTTCTGGGCTGGATGCAAGAGTTGTGTGAACTATGATATTTTAATGAGCAAGGAAAGGCAAAACTGCATGTGCACAGCGATGCTCTACGATCCGAAAGACCACTATGAGCCGGAAGAAACAACAGAAGACTTTAAGCAGCACAGCAAATTGTATGAGCGCTTCATGAAAATAAAGCAATGGAAGCTTTTAAAACCCTTCATGAAAAAAGAGAAGGAAGCAAATGGTGGCGGGAAGCCGAAATCCCTGTTTCATTTCTTTTTCAATTTATAATATTATCTGGAGTTTGCGAGTGACAAAAAAGATTATTAAAATACAGGAGAACGACTCAAGACTTCAGCGCCCGATAGATCGATCAATTTTCAAATTGAGAAATTAACTTAGTAAATAAAAATGAATAATAAAGTTGTCTTGGCATACAGCGGAGGACTAGACACCACCTATTGTGCTATCTACCTGAATAAAATAAAAAATCTCGCAGTGCACGCAGTAACCGTGAACACTGGCGGTTTCAGTGACGAAGAGATAAGACAGGTGGAAGCGCGCGCAAAAAAACTTGGCGTCGCATCTTTTACCTCGGTTGATGTTACCCGAAAATATTATGAAAGCTGTATAAAGTTTTTAATATTCGGCAACGTACTGAAAAATGCAACCTATCCCTTGAGCGTAAGTGCGGAAAGAATGCTCCAGGCCATTGCAGTGGCAAAGCATGTGCAGGAAATTGGCGCAGCGTATGTCGCGCATGGCAGCACGGGTGCAGGGAACGACCAGGTACGT
>DATMMJ010000064.1:0-4022 GCA_035569795.1 Puia sp.
CGCGAGGATATGCATTACAGAGTTCAAATATATTCCCTTCAGCAAAGGTTAGACCATGACATCAATGAGCTTGATCGGGCAAACCAATTCGGTGATTGGCAAAAGGCGCGGCATGAAAAGTGGGAGATGGCTGAAATTCGAGACCAGATACGACATATAAACTATCGTAGGCTGCGGTGCTCAGCAAAATGACTTTAAAAAGAGGCAATGGTTATTAGCCCAGGTTTTAAAAGTTAGAATGGTTTTCAGGAATGGTTGTAAGCAAAAACCCCCGATTTTCATCGGGGGGCTTTCTAAGAGGTACGATCAACAATTTAAAGCCAGTTGAATCTGAAGGGGTCTACGCCTGCCGGCGTGGCTTTATTATTTGTGGTAAACGGGTTGGTGAGTATTGTCTAAATAAGGAGCGGACCAATTAAATTCCAGACACTGATTTAAAAAGTACAATCATTAAATCATTTATGCAGTTGCGAAAAAGCAGCTTCGGTCTTTAATAATGGGTGAAAATATATATTCATTTTGGAAAAGTCGTCTTTAAATCTCAACAGGATGTGGAAAACTCAGAGACTTAAAAAAGCGCCGAAAATTGGCGCAACATGCTATACATAAAACTATAGAATCTAAATCATCGTATAACCTTAGCCATCATGGCGCCAATGTCTGCAGGGCTTTGCACCACATGTATACCGCAATCAGCCATGACCTTCATCTTCGCCGCAGCAGTATCATCAGCTCCTCCAATGATTGCTCCTGCGTGCCCCATGCGCCTTCCGGGAGGGGCAGTCTGTCCTGCGATAAAGCCCACGACCGGTTTTTTATTGTTTGCTTTTATCCACTTTGCAGCCTCAGCCTCCATACTCCCGCCAATTTCACCTATCATCACAATGCCATCTGTGTCCGGATCGTTCATTAATAATTCGACTGCCTCTTTTGTCGTGGTACCAATGATCGGATCGCCTCCAATGCCCACGGCGGTTGAGATTCCGAGCCCTGCTTTAGCAACCTGATCACTTGCCTCATAGGTGAGAGTTCCCGATTTTGAAACAATACCAATTTTGCCTTTTTTAAAAACGAAGCCTGGCATAATGCCTACTTTGCATTCGTCCGCTGTTATCACTCCGGGGCAGTTAGGGCCAATCAATCGAGTAGGCTTACCCGTTAAATAGTTTTTTACCTTTACCATATCCTGCACCGGAATACCTTCCGTGATGCATACAACCAGTTCAATCCCGGCTTCTGCAGATTCCATGATCGCATCTGCAGCAAAGGCTGGCGGAACAAAAATGATAGAAACATTTGCTCCTGTCGTCTTCACAGCTTCTGCAACCGTATTAAAAACTGGCCTGTCCAAATGCTGGCTGCCGCCCTTTCCTGGCGTAACACCACCCACTACCTTTGTACCGTACTCAATCATTTGAGTCGCATGGAAAGTGCCTTCCGTCCCGGTAAAGCCCTGCACGATGATCTTTGAATTTTTGTTCACTAAAATACTCATGGAAATTTATTGTGTTGACAAAAATAGGGTATTATCGGTTTCCAGTTTAAAGTTTTCAGTGCCTCCTTACTGACAAAAGCAAGTAGCATTTAGTTTCGGTTTTTTGTTTGGTAATGAGCCCTAGCAACTCAAAGACGAAGCGTTTCCAGGTAGTCAAAATCCTTTCTACCGGCGCGTTTCGATGTCGACTTTTCAAGACCCCAATTTGGGCCTCCGCGCTTTTGCTAGAAATGTCTTTATTTCAGCAACTCGTCCATATTTCTATTATTATCAATCTTGCCTTTGGCTTCCAGCATGCGCATATCCTTTGCGTCCCGTAAAAATTCCGAAGCGAAGATGAATTTGTTGAGCATATCGTTTTTACTGAAGATGATTTCTTTATTGGTGCCTTCCCATTCTTTTAAACCCTGGTACATATAAATAATGTGATCACCGATTTCCATTACGCTGTTCATGTCGTGTGTATTCACAATAGTGGTGATGCTATATTCATCGGTGATTTCTTTGATCAGCTTATCGATCAACAGAGAAGTTTGAGGGTCCAGCCCTGAATTGGGTTCATCGCAGAACAAATATTTTGGATTGAGAACGATGGCACGTGCGATGCCCACTCTTTTTTTCATTCCGCCGCTAAGCTCGGCAGGGTGTTTCCCGTTTACGTCTTTCAAATTCACACGATCCAACACTTCATCCACTCTTTTCAATTTTTCGCTGTATGTTTTGTCCGTAAACATATCCAGCGGGAACATGATGTTTTGTTCGACGGTCATACTGTCGAATAAGGCAGATCCCTGGAACAACATGCCTATTTGCTGCCTCAGCATTTTGCGGTCTTCCTGGTTCATTTCGGTAAAGCTCTGTCCGCTATAAATGATCTCTCCTCCGTCAGGCTCAAGCAATCCTACCAAACATTTCATCAATACGGTTTTACCGCTGCCGCTTGTGCCAATGACCAGGTTGCATTTACCTGTTTGCATCACAGCGCTCACATCGTCAATGACAATCTTATCGCCAAATCCTTTTTTTATGTTTTTTATTTCGATCATTGACCCTGATTTTGACCTGATTTTTTTTGATTACCGCGAAATAATGTAATAAAGATGTAATCAATTCTGCCATTCTCTGAAATTTACCTCAAATGATCTAATGGCGCTGCATTATAACAAAATTGCAGCAAGAACATAATCCGCAAATAATATCATCACGCAACTTACCACCACAGATTTTGTGCTTGCCCTACCTATCTCGAGGGCGCCGCCCTTAACATAATAACCATAATATGCGGGAATGCTGGAGATAATGAATGCAAAGGTGTAGGCTTTCATCATCGCAAAAAAAACATTGTACGGCTGAAAATATTGTAACAAACCCTTGTCAAATGTACTTGCGGAAATAATTCCTGACATGGTGCCTGCAAACCTGCCTCCCCAGACACCGAGCACCGCCGAGATGACCACGAGCATCGGGATGACAACTAGTGCTGCAACTATTTTTGGAAGCACAAGATAGGTTTTGGTGTTGATGCCCATTATCTCCAGCGCATCTATCTGCTCACTAACGCGCATGTTACCCAGTTCGCTGGCAATTTTGCTACCCACGACGCCAGCAAGCACGATACAAACCAATGTGGGTGCGAATTCAAGTATAACGGTATCACGTACGATCTGAGCAATGGTTGATATGGGAATAAACGGACTCACCAACTGATAGGCTGTTTGCAAAGTCGAAACAGCACCCATGAAAATGGAAATGATGATAACAATGCCAAGGGAGCCAATGCCAATCTCGGAGCACTGATGCATGAACTCCTTCCAATACATTTTTGCATTTTCAGGTTTGGAGAACATGCCTTTTAGCATCAATAGGTAGCGACCAAATTCTGTAAAAAATGTCATTACGACTTAAGTGAATAATTAAAAACTGAATTTATTCTGAATCAGGATTGAAAATACAATTTTCTTTCTTGCCAATGCAGAAAACGTCAGAGTTATAGATGTTACGCAGTATAAGCGGTTTATTTCAGATGGCTGCGCAGGAACCAGGCCATTTTTTCGTGTTTTTCCATGAGGCCTGTAATGAAATCACTTGTCCCTGCGTCGTGCAGGTCGATAGCAAGGTGATTAATGTTTTCACGCAACTTAATAATGATACTTTCGTGGTCGCTCAACAATTCTTTTATGAATCCTGCGCTTGAATTATTATTATTCAATTCTTCGGTGAGCCGGGTGAGTGACAAAAAGGATCTTAATGTTGCCGGGGTGTAATGACCCAAGGAACGGATTCTTTCAGCCACTTCATCAATGAACTCATCCAGCTGCTCAAATTGGCCTTCAAAAAAAGTGTGCTTGGCGTAGAAGTCAATCCCTTCCACATTCCAGTGCGCATTACGCGTTTTAGTGTACAGCACATATTCATCAGCAAGAAGCACAAACAATATTTCGGCAGCGCCTTGGGTGTTCTTTTCTGAAATCCCGATATTGGCATTCATACTATCTAAATTTTAGTGTCAATGATTTTCATTCACTTC
>DATMMJ010000065.1:0-6427 GCA_035569795.1 Puia sp.
CCAGTGAACCCTCTTACCTGCTATTAAATGACGGAAAAGGAAATTTTACGATCGCTGATGACTCTATTATTGCACTAAATGAAACAGGGATAGTAACAACCGCTGCGTTTGCAGATGTGAATCAGGATGGATGGGATGACCTGATCATTGCAGGCGAGTGGATGGGAGTTAAGGTTTTTGTTAATGACAAAGGAATATTTAAACCCACCGAGATCAAAGAGTCAACAGGTCTATGGCAAAAAGTCCTTGCAACGGATATTAACGGTGACGGATATCCCGATATTTTAGCCGGCAACTGGGGGCATAATTCAAAATTGTATGCGGGCAAAGACGGGCCACTCAAATTATTTGTTAAGGATTTTGACTTTAATGGATCCATTGAACAAATCATGACTTATACTATTAACGGCAATGAATATCCATTTCTTGGGAAAGACCAGCTGGAACTCAGCCTGCCTGCATTGAAGCATGAGCACCTGAGCTATGACGAAGTAGCGGGCAAAACCGTACAATATTTGTTTGGGGATTTACTCAAAGAATCTCGTGAGCTGAAAGCCGAAACATTGACTTCTTCCTGTTTTATGAATGATGGCAAAGGAAATTTTACCAGGATAGACTTGCCGGAAGCTTTGCAGTTGTCCCCTATTTTTTCCTTTGCGCCATTCCCTTATGGCAATAGGAAAACTTTTTTTGCTGCCGGGAATTTTTATGGTGTGTTGCCCTATGAGGGGCGGTATGATGCTATGGATCCAACGCTATTTGTCTTTGATAAAAATGCGGGCCATTTCAATTTCTTATCAGAACTACCGACAATTGATGGACAGTGCAGAGATGCAAAATGGATACACTATGCGGGAGGAACCGATGTTTTGGTTATTGCAAGAAATAATAATGAATTGATTTTCTTAAAGCCCAATTTCTGAGATGATTGTATAAACATTCCTACATGTTTAAAGCCGTTTTTATCGACATGGATGGAACCTTGCTCAAAAGCGATCATGGTATAAGTAAGGCTAGTTTTGAGACGATACAAAAGCTAAAGGAAAAAAATATTCTCGTGGTACTTGTTTCTGCGAGGCCCCTACACGGCATGCAGCCTATCGCCGGGGAAATCGGGTTGCTAGATTTTCCATTTGCAGCCCTGAACGGCGCTCTGATTGCCCTTAAGGAAAAGATAATGTTTGAGTCGGCAATTGATCTTGCGATCACAGCCACACTCCATCAAGCATTGCGCCAATATGACTCAACCTTGATCTATTATCGAGGGATGCAATGGTTCAGTGAGACAAAAAACTCCTATACGGACTTTGAACAAGAAATTACTGCAGTCCCAATAATCATTGAGCCATTTGCTGATATGATCGGGTCTTGGCAAAATGAGCATGCTGGCCCAAATAAGATTCTGGTAATAGCAAACCAGGACGTGACAAGAGCAATTCAAAATAAGCTGAAAAGGGAATTTTCCGACCATCTTAATACCTACACTTCCAAATCAACGTATCTCGAAGTGATGAGCCCGTCAGCTTCAAAATTAAATGCCGTAAAGTTTTTAATTGACCAATATCATATTAGCCAGGGAGAGATCATTGCCATAGGAGACAATTTTAATGACCTGGAGATGATAACATTTGCCGGAGTAGGTATTGCGATGGGCAATGCACCGAATGAAGTAAAAGCCAAAGCAGATTACCTAACAGATTCCAATGATGATGATGGTGTCGCCCATGCCCTCAATTTTTTTTTGGGTACATAGTTATTCCGTGCACGCACAAAGGAAACCTTACCGATAATTTACTGCTGGACGGGTATGAAATCTTTGAAGAATCTCTATTTATCAGCCATTTTCAACTGCATCCATACTTTTACTGTTCCTCCAGTTTGACCAGCATCTGCAAATGGAACCACAATGAATTGATGTTTTGCTTGTGTTGTACCGCTGTCCACTACATGGATAGAATAAGCTTGTTTCCCGATCCATTGTGCAGGCAATGCATTTGGGTCCGTTTTGCACTCAAGTTTTTGACCAATTAAAAATTGTGCTGAAGTCAATACCGCGTTTTTTCCGAGGTCGCCATTCAGTGAACTGTCAAATGCCAAAATTTGTGGACCTCTTTGAAAAGCAATTTGACCCGGATAACTCCTGCCTCCTTTTATTATTTGCATTGGCAAATCAAAGGATACTCTTATTTTTTCACCGTTTCTCCACTCCCGAGGAATTGTTATATATTGATCGGGTATTCCTTTGTATTGTTTATCACCCAGTTTTGCAACAAAAGAATGGCACCATAGTGGAACCCTCAAGGAAATAGGAAAATATGCAGTCTCGGAAGTGTTTACAATAATGAGCGCATCCCCGCTTTCAGGAAAACTACTTTCCACCTCTAGCGATAAACGGATGTTTTTATCTCCAGAAACTGTAATATTTTCCTTGTACAATGCAGGCTCATATAGCATCAAGGTCGGCGTGGTCCTCACATTACCGAATGTGAAATACGGCACCGTGGCAATGCCCCGGGGGACACTCGATGTGCAACAAGTAATATCACAACTGTAAGGCTTTTTATCTACTAGCGGCGTATAATAGCTTACGCATCCCGTCTCCGGGTTTTCTGCGCCTAATAAATGATTATAAATAGATTTCTCAATCTGATCAACATATTTCAAATCGCCGGTAAGGGCTAAGAGGTTTTGATTTAATTGTATCCAGGTTACCGTTACACATCCTTCACCCATATTGTCGCCCGCCCCGGCTGGTAAAATCTCATCCGCCTGAAAATATTCTAAAGAACTGGTGGTACCTGTTATATAAAGCCTTCTACTTACAATATCATTCCATGCAATCAAGACAGGAGTCAAAAATTTTTGGTCTCCGGTAACACGGTAGAGTTTTATCAAACCAACCAGGTTCGAAAGCATTTCATAGGCTTTGCCATTAGCTACTTTGTTTACTTTGCCTGATGAAAGCAGCGTGCTCATGATTTTTGGGCCATTGCTTTGCTCCCATGCATCAATTATGTAATAACAAAAATCCAGATACTTTTTTTCTCCCGTATATCTGTATAATTCTACCATTGGGTCCAGCACACTGGTCGCAGCCATACCTACATGCTCACCAGCCAAAATGATATCCAGCTGTCCGGGTTTATTTCCAAATGTTTTACTCAACAGGTCCCCGATCCGCTTGCAAGCCTCCAGCGCAGGCTGGTATCCAGTGGCTGCGTAATAAGCTAACAGCCCATACAAATTATATTTATGCGACCATACATCCCAGCTTGTCCAATATTTATCTTGTGTGTAAGTCCCCAGATACCCATCAGGTAATTGTGTATTAATGAGTTCATACATCATACGGTCCATCTGCTTTTTAAGTCTGGGGTCGTTGGTATTTTTCCAAACATTGCAAGCGGATTCCAGATATTTGCCCACGTGCTCTCCAATCCACGGATGATTGCCTGGTCTTTCCAGGTAGCCACCCATAATTCCGTTCTCATCTACTTTCAAAAGCCGCTCTTCCAGGTTCTGTCTTAACCGGGTTCCAAGATACCCCCGCAGTTGCTGGTCTTTAAATGCAATAGGGGTAAATACATCGGGGACTTTATTTTCTACAACTGGTTTGGGGGGTACAGAACCCTTGATCTCAATTTGCTTGTTCACTAAATAAACATACTGATTTCTTATAGTAGCCAAACTACTATCTTGGGAAACCAGATAACTGACTTTAAGAATATCTTCTGCTCCCGGGTGGTAATTTGTAAAGGTTACCAGATTTTCCCCATCTTTTGCAGGCTCGATTTGCAGGGACTTTGTCTGCGTGAATAATTCTCTATCGTTTTTATCTGTTATCCAATATCTCACTGACCCGATAAAGGTGGCGGTGGCCGTATTGGAAAAGCCGAGTGTAGTTGTAAAGCCAGCGTTCGTTATCGCTGAATTGTTATGATGAACCGAGATGTAATCTGTCCATTCAACCGGTCCAACATTATAAGGGCCTTCATACATGCCAACACCTCCGTTGTCTAAACTGAAAACGCGCACTGCAATTACATTTTCTCTATCCCATAAAATTTCCTTTTCCGGAATAAAATACGTGCGGACGGCGTCCCATTTGCTTTCATATGTTGGAGGCAGAGAACCGGTTTGCCCTATTTGCTTTCCATTAAAAAATGTTTGGTCCACGTCGTCGATCTTGCCGAGATGCAGTTTTATGCCTTGCCCTTTCCCATCGGTACTTTTAATTGAAGAAGGGATAATTATTTTAGTTCTATACCACGCGAACACGTTATCTTTCACATCTTTTGTTGACCAGCTGTTTCCAAGCGCCTTTAGCTCCCAGTCATTATCGCTATATGATGGATTTGCCCAATGTAAGCTATCGCCCATCTTAAATTTCCATTGTCTTGGCAATTGCACAGGTTGTGCTTGTACGTAAATTAAGGGAATCAAAAAAAAGGACGCAATCCAGGCAAGTTTTTTAGATTCAAGAGTTCGCATATGAGAGTTCGATAGATGTTGAGTAAGCCAAAACTAAGACACTTTTTTGGAGAAATTTTTAACCAAATAAATGGGCCTTCATCAATATAAGAATGACAAAAGAACAATCCCGGCGCGGACCCATTTTTTATTTTTCAGAAGCACCTACAATAAAAATCAATCTTTATGTTCATAATATGGTATTTCATCGTGCGAAGATTGCTCCTTTTGGCGCCAGTAAGCCAAAGTGACCACATGGCCATCCTGGGAATGAAGCAATCTTCCAAAGATCGCATTGATGGGGTTAAACATCATATCGGTTACACCGATTGTGAATGTTTCCTCATACAAGGGAGGTGGCGGTGGGGCAGCTTCTCCCTCCACCAATGGCTTTGCTGGCAAAGGTTTCGGAGCTGGGGTCGGTGCAACCTCGACAGTATATCCATTGAACTCCATTAGCTGCCGAAGAAATGCAGCACGCTCTTTGGAAACATTTTTTTCAACAATGGCGCATTTAATACCATTCAATTCTTCGGAAGTATGATTTTGATTGATGGGCATAAGCGTGATTAAAATAGGTCGTACGTGCGGATTGAATCAAAAACTGGTTGCTAGTGAGTATATATATTCATATACATAACCCATAAAACCCGTAAGCACGATCCCAGTGATACAAATGAATAAAGCCAGTTTGGACGAGGTAGGTATTGCCAATCTTCCAATCGGATTTTCATTTTCGTCCATGAACATGGCTTTCACTATTTTCAAATAATAATATAATGAAACGATCATGTTTAATGCCGCAATGGTAATGAGCAAATAATTTCCCTGGCTTGCGCCTGACATCAGCAAAAAGAATTTACCAAAGAACCCTGCCGTGGGGGGAATGCCTGCCAGTGAAAATAAACTGATGGCTAACACCCAAGACAATAAAGGATTTGTCTTATAGAAACCTTTATAGTCGGCCAAGTCCTCTTTTCCGGTTAAAGCGCTTACCAAACCGATCACCCCAAATGCTCCGAGATTTGAGAGTACATAGATCAACACAAAATAAACTACCGAGGCGCTTCCTGCCTGAGAAGCCCCCGTGATGCCAATCAATATAAAGCCAACCTGTGCAATGGAAGAGAACGCAAGGAAACGTTTTAAGTTATTCTGGCGAATTGCAAACAAGTTTCCAATAATCATAGTGAGTACGGACAATATAAATAAAATATAATACCATGTTAAAGCAAGGGGCTTGAAGACCGTGTACAAAGCTGATACAAATACAAACAACAATGCTCCTTTGGAGATAACAGATAAATAAGAAGTCACCGTAACAGGGGAGCCTTCATATACATCGGCTGTCCACAAATGAAATGGCACGGCAGAGATCTTAAACCCAAACCCCGCTATAAGTAACACGAAGGCAAATATTTGCAAAGGGCCTCCATCTAAATGCACGGAAAGTTGAGAGAATGTCAGAGAACCTGTTGTACCATACACAAGCGAGATACCAAAAAGTAATAACCCTGATGCGAATGCAGAAGAAATGATAAATTTGAAAGCGGCTTCAGATGATTTTCTTTTTTCCAGGTCAAAGTTGGCAATGGCTGCTAAAGGGATGCTCGACAATTCTAATCCGAGATAAAACATTAATAAATTACCAGTTGATATCATAAAGAACATTCCGAGCAAGGTAGATAACAGGAGGATATAGAATTCGAGCACATGGGCATGAGATTTCAACCATGAGTAAGATTGTAAAGCAATGATATAGGTGCCAAGATTCAAAATGCTTTTTTCCGTAACGATGAGTTGATTTGTTCTGAACATCTCTTGGAACAGGATCCCATCCCGGGTCCAGAAAAATCCTGTTATAAAATTCAGGAGGAGTAAGACGTTCATCAGTTTCAGGATACTTTCATTTTTCCATTCTCTGCTTCCCATTTTTATGAAGAGCAGAATAATAATG
>DATMMJ010000066.1:0-3346 GCA_035569795.1 Puia sp.
TCGGCAAGCTGGATCACGAGTTCATCACAGAATACGAATTCTGGCTAAAAAGCGCTCGTAATTGTTCACACAATACTACCATGAAGTATCTGGCAAACTTCAAAAAAGTTGTGCTGATCTGCGTTAAGAACGGATGGCTGCAAAGAGACCCTTTCTTTGGGTATAAGATGACAAAGAAACCTGTGATTAGGGAATTCCTTTCAGAACCAGAGCTGAAATTGATGGCAGAGAAGCAATTCGGTAAGCGCCTGCAGCAGGTTAGGGACATTTTCCTGTTCTGTTGTTATTCAGGCCTTGCATATGCAGACGTCTATAAATTAAAGCGGTCAGAAATACGCATCGGCATTGACGGCAAAAAATGGATATTCACTTCCCGCAAAAAGACAGAGACCCTCTCCCGCATCCCGCTTTTGCCAGTAAGCCTTGCGATCCTTGAAAAGTATGCTGATCATGCTGAATGCATCATCACCGACCGCCTGCTGCCAGTGCTGACCAATCAGAAGATGAACAGCTACTTGAAAGAAATAGCTGATGTGTGCGGAATCACAAAAGAACTGACCTTTCATATCGCTCGGCATACGTTCGCAACAACCGTAACATTGAACAACGGTGTGCCTATTGAAACAGTATCTAAAATGCTTGGGCACACCAATCTTAAAACGACCCAGCATTATGCAAAGCTACTTGATACTAGGGTCAGCGAGGATATGAAGTGCTTATCAGAAAAATTAGACTTTAAGGCAGGGCGCCAGGATTTGACTTCTATTTGATAAAATCTCCAAACATAAAATCATATTTCCCATTAAAATACATCTGACCCCAAGACCCATCGGTATAAAGTAAATCTAAATGCAGTTTACCGTTATAATTATCACTGCTCGCATATAAAGCTAAAATATCCGTCCCTCATTTTACTCAGTTTTTTCCGGCCTTATTTCTATTTCCTTCATGCCATTCCTCCCATAAAAAACAGGGAAATACATTAAAGAGATTTTAGCTGGGTTAATGGTGAACGTTCCATTATATCTTGATTCCAATTCCACTTCAAAATAGTGTATCCCTGTATTCATTTTTTCAGAAAAGATGATTACTTTATTTTTCAGGAATTCATTATGCATCGTCCAATCATCCTGCTCTTTTGAAGCATACACGCATCCGGCAGGTATGGGCATCTCGACCATTACATAGTCTGATTCTTTCAACGCATTCACCTCAACGATCATTTTTATTTTTTGCCCTGAATGGAGATAGCTGATCTTTTGCCCGTTCTTTTCAAAATAGCTATGGATGTCAAAATATTTGGTTACAGGTTCTGGGTTTTCATTCCAGGCCTGCTGATAAAAAGTCAGGTAAGTAAGCCCGCCTCCTGTTTTATGGATGTAGAATTCATTGGCATTCGGGTTATGCATTACCAGTTTAAACGGATATTGTTTTATCGCGAAGATTGTGTCTCCAGTGATAGTTAAAACAGTGGGCTGATTAAAATCTTTATATGATGACAGCACATAAGGAAGCAATGCTGAAACAATGGAAGCACTGGCAACAGTATTGTGCCAGTATCCGGTTCTCCTCTGTTCCAGAAAATATTGTACCATGGCATTCAGCTCTTTTTGGCTGTTTTTTTCTTTCTGCAACACTTCAAATGCCACCACCGTAGTCGCATCAGCATCGCTGTACCAGCGATAATTTTCTTCGCCCCAGTGCAAACTGCCCAGCACACCATGTATGCCTTTGTGTATCAGTTTATTTAATTCATTTGTATATTCCATTTGTTGCGATTGCATGATTTTTACAAATTCCCATTGCTGATGGATATTCAAGGAATCAAAATCAATTTTACTTAGCCAGGTTTGATAATTGATCAGATGTTTTGCCTCACTCATCGTTGACAGTGCTGATAGCAATTCTTCATTGTGTAATGCCGGTAATTGATTTTGCAGATACAATAGCCCGTTGCGGATATTTGTTTCAATCATGCCTTCCGAACGTATCGGCAACAACGCATTGATGATATAGTTTGTAATAAAAAGATTTGTCTTTCCATTTCCCCACCATCCCCATCCTCCATCGAACAATTGATTTTTCTGCAGTTTATCTTCAAGTAAATGGATGGTTTTATCTTCATCAAACTTTTGACTTAATTTTTCCCTGATCTTTTTTTCCGTTAATAGCACCCTTAGTTTGGATGCAGTTTGTTCCATACAGTAATAAGGATATTTTTTCACGTGATCGATCTCGTCAAGCAAAATATCAAGCGTGTTATTTTGGGCGAAGCATTCAATGCTCTTATTGCCGGAATCAGGTTTGAAGCTTACGGTTGTATCTCTGTCAAGCACCCAGAATTGTCCCTTAGCTTCCAAACTGCCTTTTTGAAAGACGGGGATTTTTTTTTCTTCGCCATCTTTAAAACCTGTACTGCTTTTAATATGAAATGAGGTTTCGAGCGTATCCATCAAAGGAGTGAACAATGCATGCTTTCCGATGCCAGACTCTTTTGATTTCAGCAGGATTTCTTTTTCAACAGAAGATTGCCCATTGATGATGAAACTGGATTTAATAGAATAATCATCATTGCTGTAATTCAAAGATTTTCCGATGATCTCAACCGTATCACCAGCTATTAGAAACTGCGGCGTGCTGATCTGAACTATTAGAGGTTTATATGATTTGATGAAACTGAAGGATTTTCCCATCCTTCTTTTTTTATCCATCCCCAGGATATATGTTTGCCAGCCTGTCACGTTATCAGGATATTCCACGCTGAATTTGACCCTGCCATCTTTATCAGTAAATAATTCAGGTTGCCAGAATGCATAATCCCTGAATTGGGTGCGAAGGTTTTTTGTTTTGGTTGAAATTACTACAACCCCATTAGCTCCTTTCGAGCCATATATATTTGTAGCTTCAGCTCCTATTAAAACATCTGCAGATGCTATCATATCAGGAGATATGTTTCCTGGCATTTCATCATACATGATCCCATCAATTAAAAACAATGGGTGCTGACCAGGCGAAAGGGTTGATATTCCCCTGAGCATAATATTAGCCTTGCTTCCAGGCTCACCATCATTTGTAATTTGTACGCCAGCTGCCCTGCCTGCCAGCATTGTATACCGAATAGTATCTGTCAGGCTTAACTCATCCCCTTTCATTGTAGAAATAGAATAGCTCAAATCTTTTTTACTGCTAACACTATAGCCCGTAACAACAACTTCTTGCAAGTTTTGTGATGATACTGCTAACGAGATATTGAGATCTATAAACCCATTTTCGGGTACTTCTGCAGAAACTTGCTTCACAACATACCCAACCGAAGCAATTACCAAAGTGCATTTGCCTGGTTTGA
>DATMMJ010000067.1:0-8752 GCA_035569795.1 Puia sp.
CAAAAAATTCCTGAAAGCACATCAGATCTGCATTTTGATCCTTAAGGAACTCCATCATCTTTTCCCGGTGGCTCGGAACACCCGGCTTTTGAGTAGTAAACTCATCCCATTCCCGCACGTTCCATGTCAGCACCCGCAGCGCTCCCGGCTGCTTTTCATCTCTAAACCCTGTGCTGATATGAAAGGCCAGAAAGGCGTGGATGTTTGACCAGCCTATGATCATTGTGATCAGTGAAATAGCTGCCCACTCCCGCGAGGAAAGCAAAAGCCAGAATATAAAAAAGACAAAAACGATGAATAGCAGTAAGGGGAAAACCAGGCCGAGCAGAGAAACAAACCACCATTTGTCAGGATGGAGAAATGCGTTGGTGCAGGCAAGCAAAAAAAAGAATGCCACAATAAAGTTCGTTGCAATGATAATGCGTTTGGTGAGTTTGCGCAGTGTTGCCATGTCCGGCTTGTAAGTTACAAATCTTCTTTATCTGCCGCCCTTTTTAAAATCTCTTTTTCTTCATCGGTCAGCAAACGATAACCCTGCTGATTGATCTTATCGAGTATATCATCAATGCGCTTTTGGGTGATGTTTGGGATTTTTTTATATGGCTGCGTGCCGGACACTTTATAATAAAACTGATCTTTCGGGAGTTTTGTATCCCTTTTTTTATTTGGGTTGAATAGACCACCTAGCCAGTCGAAGAAATTGTTCATCCAGACGCTCCAGTCGTTGTCCCTTTTCATCTGATAAATAAACAAAAAGCCAAGGCCTGCACCCGCCAGGTTGGCAATATATGCACCGGAATCACCATAAGGGATGGCTGAAAAATTAATTAGGATAAATATGAGCGTTAGTACCCACAGTGGTATGCCTCCATTGATCATCGGGAAGATCCGGTAATCGGGCGCAACGGTTGTTGTAGCGATTGCCACCGCAATCACAGCAGGATTTGCACCCACTAAAAATGCATTGGGAACCTGGCCCTGAAGGCTTGGAAAAATATGATAGCAAAGCTGGTATAGACCTGCGCCGGCAAGGCCGCCGTAGACATAGACAGGGATGAGCTTTCTATTACCGGTAAGATCCTGCAGAATATACCCAAATGCCCAAAGCCAAAGCATGTTCCCAATAAAACGGAAGACATGCTCATCAGAAAACATGAAAGTCACAAGAGTCCATGGGCGCGAGGATAATTTACTGAAATCAGCAGGCATCACAAACCAATGAAAAATATTTTTGTAATATGCATCCACGTTCATGGATGTGATCAGGTAGATCGAAAAAATAAATTTGAGAATTACAAATAGTACCGCGTTTAGTACAATCAACTGCACGAGTGCATTTCCGTCCTGCCCAAGCCCCATCCTTTTGCGGTAGCTATCTTCCATTACATCCATAAAATATGAATTGTGAAGTTACAGAAATCAGGAGCTTAAACGCCTAGCATAACCATAATAGTATATGAGGTTAACAACTGTAATGACAAAGAGTTCAATAAAAATTGCGACGGTTCTTTCTGTTCCAGTAGATAACAAGAATTAATCCCACAAGTGCGCCGCCCAGATGGGCCCAATGAGCAACATTATCGCCAGCGGAATTGCGCACCCCTAAAAATAATTCCATGCCCGCATAAATAAGCACGAACCACTTTGCCTTTATCGGCACAAAAAAATAAAGATAAATAAGGCTGTTAGGGAACAGATAGCCAAAAGCAGCGAGACAGCCAAAGATTGCGCCGGAAGCGCCCAAAGTGGCCTCATTGATCCGGCCATATATTTCCTCAGCCGCTTGTTGCTGGTCTTCCGGAGCCATTAAATATAAAGCATGTAACGCTTGCCCGTTCTCATAATACAAAACGGCAAGGTGCAATGCAGCCGATCCGAGTCCGCATAAAACATAATAGATGAGAAACCTTTTGCCGCCCCATACATTTTCCAGGATGCTCCCGAACATCCACAGAGCAAACATATTAAAGAACAGATGATCCCAACCACCATGCATGAACATGTGGGTGATGAGCTGGTGCGGCTTAAAATAAACAGAGTGGATATCATGGAGCGCGAAATAGTTGTTAATATTAAAAGCGGCGTTATTGGCAAATACTTGCTGGGCAATGAACACCAGCACATTCACAATAATCAGGTTTTTTATAACCGGCGGTATCATCTGAAACCCACCCGGGCGAAATTCAGTCATAGTTCGTTTTGTTAAGGCTGCAAATTACAATTTAGCTTTTCAAAAAAAACCCATCCCATCAATAACTATGTTAATTTTTTTAATCGCAATTGAACCACATTCTCAATGTGATGTGTATGCGGGAACATGTCCAGAGGTTGCACTTTTGTTACGCTGTATTTCTGGTCAAGCAAATTCAAATCCCTTGCCTGTGTGGCGGGGTTGCAGCTCACATATACAATCAGCGGAGCCTCTATGTCCAGGAGCTTTTGCACGAGCTTCTCATGCATGCCTGCGCGGGGCGGGTCGGTGATGATGACGTCAGGGGAGCCATGGAGGGCAAAAAAATCCGCATTGCAAATATCTATCACATCACCAGAAAAAAATGATGAGTGGCTGATATTATTCAGTCGAGCATTTTCTATCGCGTCTTTTATCGCTTCATCAACCTGTTCCACCCCGACAATCTTTTTTGCGAGCCTGCTTAAAAAAATACCAATGCTTCCCGTTCCGCAATATAGATCATAGACAGTCTCCGATCCCGAGAGCTCCGCAAACTGTTTTGCAACAGAGTATAGTTGCTCCGTCTGTTTTGTATTGGTCTGAAAGAAAGATTTCGGGCCGATCTTGAATTGAAACTCCCCAATGCGCTCCATGACAAACCCTTTGCCATGATATATTTGCGGGCTAAGGCCCTGGAGGCTGTCATTACCTTTTGTATTTATTGTATATAGCAGCGTAGTTATCTCGGGGAATTTTTCTAAAATATAGCTGAGCAGTGATTCTGTTTTTTGTACATCTTCATGACCAAACATGATGTTCACCATAATCTCGCCCGTCAGGCAGATACGCAGCTGCATAGTCCTTAAAAATCCGTGCTGCTTTTTGATATCGTAAAACGAGAACCCATTTTCGATGCCGAAGTCTTTAACCGCAATGCGTATCTTATTTGTGGGCTCCTGCTGCAGCCAGCAGGTTTCAATATCAATCACTTTATCAAAAATGCCCTTTGCATGGAAGCCTGCAACATCTTGCACGGGGGAAATGGAGACATCGTGCAATTCCTCAGCGAGCAGAAACCGCCGGTTGCTGAACGTGTACTCCATTTTGTTGCGGTAAAATCTGGTCTGTTCGGCGCCAAGAATCTTTTCTGTGGGAGGCAGCGGGACTTTACCTATTCTTTGCAAATTGTCCTCAACTTGGCGCTGTTTATATTGCAGTTGCTTTTCGTACCCAAGCATTTGCCACTGGCAGCCGCCGCAGCTGCCAAAATGAGTACAGAAGGGTGCCACTCTTTGGGCGGAATACTCGTGGTAACTCGTCACAACCGCTTCGGCCCAATCTTTTTTATTTTTTAAAACCAGCACATCAACCACATCGCCCGGGACAACACCTTCCATGAAAATTACTTTACCATTCACTCGCGCCAGCGATTTTCCTTCCGCAGCATAATCTTCTACGAGGATTTTTTCCAGCCGGATATTCTTATTTTTTCTTTTCACGCCGCAAAAGTAACCAATACTAAGCCTTTAGGTTTTACGTTTTACGTTTTTTTAAGTCACGAGAGCTACAGGGGACTAGAATTAAAGGGAACGCAAAGCGCCCAGGGGTATCGTTGTCCCGTTATGAGAAACAGTTTAACTTCGCCGACAAATTATAAAATGGACATGCGGTTATTTACATTTTTTTTGATAGGGATATTTTTTTTGAGTGCAGCCACTGCGCTCGCGCAGTCTGGACATCACATTAAGGTTACGCTAAAACCATATGCAAACACTCAAGTGTATCTTGGCTATTATTATGGCAAGATAAAAGCCGTTGCAGATTCTGCCATGCTCGACGCCAGTAGCAGCGGGGCATTCATAGGGAAAGAAAAATTGCCGGGTGGGATTTATTTTGTTGTCTCCCCAAAAAAAGAAATTCTCTTTGAAGTGCTCCTGGATAAGGAGCAAAATTTTTCCATCCGAGGCGACACAAACAATCTAGCCGCCAACCTTAGCTTTACCGGTTCACCGGACAATGAGCTTTTTTTCACCTATACGCGTTCCATGGCATCTTATGGCAAACAGATCACTGCCTTCCAGTCGGAACTTTCTTCAGCAAAAACCAAAACCGATTCCGCCCGCATTCTTCAAAAGGTAAAAGCACTGAACCAACAGGTGCAGGATTACAGAAGCGATGTGGCTGCAAAAAACCCAAATTCACTGCTAACCACTTTATTCAGTGCTATGAAGGAACCCGCAGTGCCTCCTGCGGCAAAACAGCCAGGGGGCAAATACGACACTGTTTTCTCTTTTCAATACTATAAATCTCATTATTGGGACGGCGTCACCTTCACAGATGAGCGGCTTGTGCGCACGCCCTTTTTTGAACCAAAGCTGGATAAATATTTTAAGGACCTGGTGGCACCAATAGCGGACTCCATCAATAAAGAAGTTGACTGGATGCTTTTGTATTCCAGAACAAGCAAGGAGATGTTCCAGTACCTTGTGGTCCATTTTGTGCAGAAATATATCAATCCCGAATACATGGGCCAAGACGCGGTATTCGTGCATATTTTTGAAAAATTTATCAACACCGGCGAGGCAGAATTCTTCACTGCAAAATACCGCAAGATCATTAACGACCGTGCCTACTCCTTGATGGCGAATCTAATCGGTCAGCCGGCTGCCAACCTGGAAATGGTCGACACCTCTGGTAAGCCCGAGTCGCTATATAGCGTGGATGCAAAGTTTATTGTGATCTGCTTTTGGGATCCAACGTGCAGCCATTGTAAGGAAGAAGTGCCCAAACTCGATTCGATCTATGAAGCGAAATGGAAACAGGAAGGGGTGAAAATGTACGGCGTGCTGGTGGACGGCGGCCAGGACAAATGGCGGCAATTCATACAGGAACACAATTTGAAAGATTGGCTGCACGTTTATCAAACCAAGGCACAGAGCGATGCAGACATTGCTGCCTCCAGGCCGGCCTACAAGCAATTGTTCGACGTATATCAAACGCCCACATTATTCTTGCTGGATAAAGACAAGCGAATCATTGCAAAAAAACTTACTTACCAGCAGTTTGATGAAGTGATAACACTGAAACTGAAGAACGCGAAATGAAAACCCGCAAAAAAAAATGAGAAACCTTACTCTTAAGCTTTTAGGCGCTGTCCTCGCAATTTGCTTATCTGCCATTAACACCCATGGGCAAACGCTTTTCAGCTATGGAGATAAAGGGGTAACCAAGCAAGATTTTCTGAAAGCCTACACCAAAAATAACATAGAAGGCAAGGTATCCGAAAAATCCTACCGGGATTATCTTGAGCTATACATACGCTATAAGCTCAAAGTGCAGGCCGCCTACGACCTGAAACTAGATACCTTGACGCCACTTCAGACTGAAGGGAAAAATTTCCGTAACCAGGTGGCTGATACGTACATAAATGATACCGAAAGCCTGAATGCACTGGTGAACGAAGCCTATGACAGAAGTAAAAAGGATATTCACCTGGCCCATATTTTTATCGCTGTGGGGAAAAATATGACGCCTAGCGACACATTAAAAGCATATAAAAAAATGAAAGCTGTGGAAGAGGCGCTCAAAAGTGGCCATGATTTTGGCGCAACGGCGGCGGCATATTCTGATGATGGATCTGCCAAACTCAATCACGGGGTCATTGGCTGGATCACGGTTTTCACATTGCCCTATGAACTGGAGACACTTGCTTATAATACTAAGCCAATGCATTTTTCATTCCCTTACCGCAGCAAAGCAGGTTATCATATTTTCAAAAATCTTGGTGAAAGAAAAGCCATCGGCAAGATCCGCGTTGCCCATATCTTGATCGCTCTTCCCCCAAATGCAAATGACTCCGTCAAGTCAAAAGCAAAACAGAAAGCAGATTCTATTTATCAGTCCCTTAGCGGGGGAGCGAACTTTGGCGACCTGGCAAAAAAATACAGCGGCGACAACCTCTCCTACCAAACAGGCGGGGAAATTGCTGACTTTGGCGTTGGTAAATACGATTCAGTATTTGAGGCAACTGCTTTTGGTTTAACCAAAGATGGCGAGATAGCCAAGCCTATCCTGAGCAGTTTTGGTTACCATATTATCAAGCGCATAGCAAGAAAACCCATCCCTGAGCGAAGCAAGGAAACTTTCGACGGGCTGAAACAAAGAGTGACGGCCGACCCACGCATTAATATTTCAACAAAAAAATTCCTGGACAACATTTTTGCCGAGACACATTTCAAACGCTACGCGTTAAACCAGGCCAATTTGTGGGGATATACAGATAGCGCCCTGCAACACAAGACAATACCAAAATTCTCTCCGCTTGATGATAGCACTCGGGTATTTGCATTCAACAATAAAGATATTTATATAAAAGACTGGATCGATTACTTAAGGAAGCTGAAAAATACGCCTGCCATAAGTCCTGGGAAGATGGACAGTGCACTTTTTGACAAATTTATTGAGACCTCTGCGCTTAGCTATTACCGTGAGCACCTGGAGGATTACAACAAGGACTTTTCCTACCAGTTAAACGAATTCAAGGAAGGCAACATGCTTTTTGAAGTGATGCAGAGAAAAATCTGGGACAAGGCCGCCGTTGATTCCGTAGGGCTAAAGGATTATTACAACGCACATAAAGAAAAATACTGGTGGGAGCCAGGCGCCGATGCGGTCTTATTTACGTGCAGCAATCAAAGGGCTGCTGAAAATGTAAAAAGTAAACTCTTTGGCAATCCTTCTGGCTGGAGAAAACTCATTGACTCCTCTGATGGTTCTGCACAGGCAGATTCGGGGAGGTTTGAAATGGCGCAACTTCCTGTGGAGGGTAAAAGGGTGGTGCCTGGTGAGTTCACTGCTTTCAAAAATAATCCGCCTGATAATACGGTTACGTTTGCATTTGTCATTACACTTTATAATGTGCGCACACCAAGAACATATGGCGAAGCGAGGGGTTTTGTCATTAATGACTACCAGGGGTTCCTGGAAGACAAGTGGATCGGGGAATTAAAACAAAAATATCCGGTCAAAATTAACGAGGCTGTTCTGAAAAGCTTGCCAAGATAGCTGGCGCTGCCTTTTTTTCAGACCGTGCGCTGGACCAGCCCCGGCTCAATGATAATTTCTAAGTTTGAATCTTTCTTGTTTTAAAGAGAAATTTTGGTTAGAATCATACGATAAATTTATTAATGTAATCCATCCAAAGTCATACAGCCAGTGCCATTCAACGAAATCGTGCGATTCTTCTTCAGGAGATGTAATCAAGGCAAATCGCCTACTTGATCATTATAGCGAAAATCGATTAACTCTGTCTGCACCTTATTGTCGGGTTCTTCTTATTCAATGGCTAAAGCAAGGAAGCTTAATACAGATGTGTCATTATCTTATCAAAACTACGGTTCCTTTTAGGAAAACAGACTTTCCCTCCGGTGTCTTCCCGCTGATCATGTACACATATGTCCCCGCATCTGCCGCCGCACCATGGTATGTGCCATCCCAGCCTAGTCTTATATCACGCGATGTGAAAACTCTTGTGCCCCACCTGTTAAAAATATCCAGTTCTTCAAGGTTGAACTGTACTCCCAATGGTATTCTGAAAACATCGTTGTGCCCGTCACCGTTCGGAGTGAATGCGCTTGGGATTTCTAAAGGCCGGCCTGCTATTACTGTCACTTTCCCTGTTACCGTGCAGCCGTGATCTGTCGTTACTAATAGTTGGTAAGTGGTCTCATCCACAGGGTTTGCAACCGGGGTCTCGATATTTGTGCCGCTAAGACCTGGAGCGGGGGACCATTGGTATTGAGTGATCGCTCCTGTGGTAATGGGTGTTAATTGCACCCCGTTATTATTCGGCGTATACACCGTGTCCGGGTTGAAGGCAACTAACGGCAATGGATATACGACCATGTGCACAGTAGTAGACGAATCGGCCGTAGCGCAGGCCAGGCTGCTCGCCATGATGCAATAGACGATGTCGCCATCACGTAGTGCGCTGCTTGTAAAAATGGCGCTATCGCCTCCGGAACCAATCCCGTTAACCAACCACTGGAACGCAGGCGCATTGCCTCCGTTCGTTGGTGTCGCAGTGAACACGACCGGGATGCCTGAACACATATTATTTGCTGAAGCTGAAATGGATACCGTTGGCATTATCGTTGGGGAAACATCCATTTTGAGCGGGTCACTTGTCACGGTATGTACAGTTGCACAGGCAGCATTGCTAGTCAATATACAGCTCACCAGGTCTCCGTTGTTGAGTGTACTGCTTGTAAAGCTCGAGCTGTCCGAGCCAGCAGCGGTCCCATTAACCAGCCATTGATAAGAAGGTACGGCGCCGGCATTTGAACTGTGTGCACTGAATGTCACTGGGAAGCCCGCGCATATCACTGAATCGGAATCTGAGATGGCAATCGCAGGAGTGTCCAGGTTAATGATAGTAATCCCAACGATGTTTGATGAGTCTATTGGTGCTGATGCGCATGGTGCATTTCCAGTAACGATGCACTGGACTTTTGAGCCGTTCGATAATGCGCTGCTTATGAAAACCGGGCTATTGCGTCCTACATCCGCCCCGTTCACTTG
>DATMMJ010000068.1:0-11944 GCA_035569795.1 Puia sp.
TTCCGCTAACGAAGATACATCTGTATTCCACCTTGCAATACGAATTTTTGCCCGGTGGTAATATCCAGTACGTGTATATATTTTCAGTAGTCGCATTATTGATCCTAATTATTGCCTGTATCAACTTTATGAACCTTACCACTGCACGTTCAGCAAACCGCGCAAGAGAAGTAGGGATAAGAAAAGTGCTGGGGACGGAGAAAAAAGAACTGGTCATACAGTTTCTCATTGAATCCACATTGATGGTAGTGCTTTCACTAGTGATTGCAATTGCGATTGCCTATTTGGTGCTCCCGCTGTTCAATGATGTGGCAGATAAGACAATGGCCTTGCACAGCCTTTTCTCCCCAATTATATTGCCCCTATTAATAGCGCTGCCATTTGTTGTCGGGTTGCTTGCGGGTTCTTACCCGGCATTCTACCTTTCCTCGTTCAAACCAATTGAAGTGTTAAAAGGCAAACTAAAAATGGGGAGCAAAAGCGGTGGCTTGCGCAGTGTACTTGTGGTAATCCAGTTTTTTACCTCTATTGTGCTCATTATAAGTACGATTGTAATTTACCGGCAGTTGCATTATATCCAAACAAAAAATCTGGGTTACGACAAAAATCAAGTGCTGATCATAAACGGTGCGTATGCTTTAGAAAATAATTTAGCTCCCTTTAGAAATGATCTGCTCCAAATGCACGGAGTAACAAGCGTAACGGTCAGCGGCTTTTTGCCGGTGAGCTCCAATCGCTCAGATAACACATGGTCTTCAAGCCCTGTGATGGATGAAAAAAATGGGATTGATATGCAGACCTGGGCAATAGATTATGATTACATTAAAACGCTGGGCATGCAAATAATCAAGGGAAGAGATTTCTCAAAAGACTTTGTCAGCGATTCAAGCGCTGTTATCATAAATGAAACAACAGCAAAGCTGCTGGGCTTTGATGAACCGGTAGGCAAAAATATTTATGGGACATATAATAGCGCCTCAAACCAAAGAATACCCTATAATATCATTGGTGTTGTTAGAAATTTTAATTACGAATCGCTCAAGCAAAATGTGGGTCCTTTGAGTTTATTCCTTCGCCCCAGCACAGGGCTTGTGTCCATTAAGATAACTGGCGCAAATATTCCGGATGTATTAAAACAAGCCGAGAACAAATGGAAAGCAATGGCCCCTGGCATGCCATTCAGCTATCGCTTTTTAGATGAATCTTTTAACGAAATGTATCGATCAGAACAACGGATAGGAAAAATCATCCTGATATTCTCCACACTGGCTATCTTAATCGCATGCCTCGGTTTGTTTGGCCTTTCTACTTTTATTGCAGAACAGCGCACAAAAGAAATCGGCATCCGTAAAGTGCTTGGTGCAAGTGTACAGGGCCTGGTGCAGTTGCTCTCCAAAGATTTTATAAAACTAGTTGCCATCTCATTTGTCATTGCAGCACCTCTTGCTTGGTGGTTTATGAGCAAATGGCTGCAGGATTTTGCATACCGTGTTGACATTAGTTGGTGGATATTCCTGCTTGCAGGAGTTTTGGCCTTTGTAATAGCAATAGCGACTGTTAGTTTTCAGGCAATCAAAGCAGCACTGATGAACCCTGTGACGAGCTTAAGGACAGAATGATTGGCAGTATAGGGAACATACACTGCTCATTGCGCAATCTGGCTTCGGGGTCGTACCCAAGAGATCTGGAAATTCAAAAGGAGGGGGGTGCTCCCGACTTTTCAAGTTGTATCATAAGTTATTTGTTATCTGATGAATTAATTTTTCCCAACCAAACATTCAACCTCTGTATGAATGCAATCCCAAAAACAGTCTTTGTGCCCATGTTGATCATCAAAAAGGGGACTATGGATATTGGGTTTTATAACAAGGCTTTCGGTGCAATAGAACTGAGGCGGTGGAGCAATGAAGATGGCAGCGTGCATGTTGCTGAATTTTCAATAGATGGGGCCATGTTCCATCTTCATGAAGAGGCCCCTGAATCTGGTTCCTGCAGCCCGGAAACAAATCGAGCGGTGACGACGACTATTGGCCTGATGGTTACAGACGTGGATGCTATAATCGCAAGGGCACTGGCAGCTGGGGCAAAACTAGCCTCTCCGGCGCAAGATTACGACTATGGTTACCGGCAAGGTGAAGTACTAGACCCATTCGGTCACCACTGGCTAATAGAAAAGACGATATAATATCTATTGTGCTGATTGTAACTTCGGTTATGCATATCCGTAATTACGACCGATTTGCTCAAGGCAGAGGCGAAGTTTAAATGTCACTCAGGAATTTGATTCAACCATTTCATAGAAGTCGGCTTTGAAGCTGTCGCCTATTGGGATTATTTTCTTGCCAACATAAATTTCATTTCTTACAATGGAATCAATATGTGTGATGGATACGATGTAAGAACGGTGTACCCGCATAAATTCATCTGCAGGCAGTTTGGCCGAGAAGGATTTTAGATTGTTCAAAGTGAGCAGCGGATCGCTTTTGCCTTTTATATACACCTGGGTATAGTCTTTCATCCCTTCACAAAAAAGTATGTCCTCATACCTCACCTTAATGATCTTATATTCTGATTTAATAAAAACAAATTTTTTACTTTTTGCATGCCTGGTGTTGCGGGAGCCGGCGTTTCTTTGTGAAGTTGCATGCATAAAAGAAATAATTAAAAAAATTTTCGCCCTTTAGTGAGCCAGAAATCTCTGTAAGAAATGGACACCGTAAAGTTTGCATACCTTTCCTGGATCAGTTGGGTACTTTGAACCCCTTTCACGCCATATTGAATGGAAAATGTATAAGCAAGTGGTGTTCTTTTAGAATTTACTCCAATTCCCAGCGAGCCTCCAATATCCCTAATCTGCTGTCCATAGACATTCAGATAGGAGTTACTGTAGTACAAACCGGCCTGATAAAACGTGGTCTCAATAAGGGTGTTATAAACAGCTCTCTTTTTTGACATCTCAAAGCCTACAGACATCCTGCTAGCGTTGTGGATGCTATAATTCATGTAGTTTGTCGAGTTCAAAAGTGAGTTGATGTAGCCTGTATTATTTACAGATCCCCATCCTTGGTATTTATAATCTGCAAGTAAAGTATATCTTTTGTTGTAAGTAAGTGAAATGCCCCCTCCAATTGATGTTGGCAAATTAAATGTGCTTAGTGGAAATGTGTTCGAATACAATTGTGAAGAATCGGGGTTAAGTACTGTTTGTGATATCTCGACATTTAGAGGGGATTTGTTTGCTAATGTAGCTCCTATAACATAATCCCATTTCTTGCCCATTTTTCCATAGAACTGAAAACCATAGTCAAAATAAAAATTCGTCAGGTTCACATTGTTGTTGGTGGAGACGAGCTCAATCTGATTGGGATCCTGGATAATAATTTTTTGCTGCAGGGAGCCAAACAAATAGGATACGTCAACGCCTAATGACAGGTGATGGAAAAACTCATACGAATTTGCCCAATAGACCTTGTTTAATCCACCCGATCCCTGGAAAAATTGATTTGCGATCACGCCGGTTGTCCCGTTGACATTTAGTGGGCTGTTGAACTCATAATTTTGTGAACTAAAAGGCAACAGGCCTACGCTTGTTCCCCAATGTTTTGACGCCTTTATGCCAAGCACAACCTTTTTGAAAGTAATATCGAAGGATTGGTTATTAGATGGATTCACGTTTGAGCCATAATAGTTGATCAAACTCGCACGGCCACCAATTTCACCTGCAAAAAAATCATTGTCTAGAGCACTGAAGGAGGCGGGGTTATTATTAATGAGATAGCGGCTGGAACGATACGCAATGCCTGTATTGGAAAGCCCGGAAGTGCGGTTGAAATAACTGTCTTCTATATCGCCAATCCCGAAAATTGAATAGGGTGAATTGTTAGTTTGTGCCTGCAGTTGAAAAAAACAAGCCGATAATAAAATTATAGTTAGAGTTCTTTTCATTCAAAAAATTATTACCTTCTCCATTGATTAATGGGGAAGGGAAATGTAATATAGATTTAAAGTGATATTATAGTTTTTATTGGTAAGGTCTCCAAGAACAGCACGGTCGAAAATTGTATAACCTGATGGGGCAGGAAGACTAACCATTAATCCATCGGTATTGTTTCCCGAGATAGTTAACTGTTGCTTAATATAATTGGTGACGTCATAAGAATACGTGGTTATTCCAGCACCACTATAATCAATATATAAATTTCCGTACTCAATCCCACTTCCTGAAATGATCGGGCTTCCTAGTTGATTATTCACATCTGTTTGCGACAGCATGAGTTGGGGAGGCAAAGCAAGCTCGGGAGTGAAAGTGCCTACAACAGGCTTGAAAATAAGTTGCGCTCTTAGGATCCCCAGATACCCAGGAAGTGCAAGTATAGTAGGGAGTGAGGGAAACATTATTTTGGCCTGAATGCCAGTTGCTGACTGGACATAAACAGCATTATTGGTTTTAGAGGACGGGACCTGTGCATAGATTAACGGATTGGGCCGGTTGGCCTGCGCGATGGTTAAAGCCTCCAGGGGTGTACCTGTTCTGTCAGCTGAGATATGGTTAAACTGATTTGCCCGGTTATTGAGCGGGAAATCAACATGCTCGTAACTCGTATATACGCCGGGTTGATGATAAAACAAGCGCATGGTCACCGTATCCTTAAAACCATACATAGTTCCAGAATGCCCTGGAGTTTTATCAGGATAAACAGTTAATCCCTTAAAATACGAGATAAAGGAATTAATGTTTTTGATAGTATCGGATACGTTTTGGATCATTTCGAACAAATGCCGCCCTAAGGTATCCGGAAGATCGATTTTGACAGAGTCATTCAACCCCTGGCTTGTGAGGCCTCTGGTGGGTAGAATGGTAACATCTGTAAACCCAAGCGGACTGGGGTCGTATGGAAAGCTTGAATTATTGTAAAATGTTCTTTGGTTTGGAGAGGGCAGCAGAATTATCTCACTCAGTTGGCTTACATAGTAGCGCTGCTGTAGCGTGGTATCTCCAAAAAATGTTTTATTTATTCGCATCAAAAGCACAAGGGAATCATACACAGACCGGTTATCTATGGCAGAACCGCCTGGGGTGCCCATCTGCAAAAACGTGCTGGAAGTAACACTTCCAAACAGATTATCGTGAAAATAGCCAACAAGCATGGATCCGCTACCCGCCGTGGGGAAGGAATCTACAAGTACAGTGGAAAGCTGAGAGGAGAATGTGTCGATTTGTACAACACTTGTATTGTTGCTGTTGCTGTTATTATTTATGAAAGTCGCGCCGAAATCAATAGAAGGCTTTTGACAGGCAGTCAAAAATATCATAACAATAACCGGCAACAAAAAAATAAGCTGGTATCTTTTCAAATCATTATTCTCGGTCATGCGCATTGTGATCTCGTGGATTGTTTCATTATTTTAGGAAGCTGCCGGGCTCTGTCAAATTAAAGGATGCAATAATAAGTGGCTCAACTGTTACTATTTTGTTAGTATGTATTAATAAACAAAATAAAGCGACAAATATATAACATTTATCTACTAATAATATTCCGCGTTTTTGATATTAACATTATCGATTTATCTCGGGTGAGGCATTTTGAGATTTTTTTGATCAAAAATAGATTAGTTACCAGTGTTCATAAAATCCTCTATATTTGCAGCTCATTTTTTTAATCTATTAAAAAACGGGATTAGTAGAGTAATATCGTACTCAAATACATTTTAACTATTTTACTACACCCGCATCAAATACAATCAAATACATTAGCGCAAAATATCAGAAAAATTATGAATCGTTTTCACTTTTATTTGCTTTCTGTTGGTCTGTCGGTAGTGCTGTTATCCTCTTGCTCTAAATCCTCTCTGAACCCCACACAAGATGGTAACTGGGTCTATGTCGGCGATTTTGGAGGCACCTCCAGATCAAATGCTGCCTCATTTGTGATCGGCAATTATGCATATGTGGGCACTGGCATCGATGCCCAGCACACGCGTTACAACGATTTATGGAGGTTTGACCCAAGCGGGACTACATCCTGGTTTCAGGTTGCCACCAGCCCAATGCCTGTCAGAAGCTCTGCTGTAGGCTTTGCACTGGGTGGCAAAGGATATATCGGCAGTGGATATGATGGCTATTTCGGCATGAGTGATTTTTGGCAATATGATCCATCCGCCAATATGTGGAGACAGGTAGCAAGCCTTGGTGATGCAAATAGCGGATTAAAGACAAGATACGACGCCGTAGCTTTTGGTTTGGATGCTGCAGGTTATGGATATGTAGGTACAGGCAATGATGGCGTAAACTATTACAATGATTTTTGGCGGTTTACACCCCCGACTAGCGGTACTGATAGTGGTTCATGGTTTCAAATTTATGATTTACCCGGTTTTAAAAGAACACAGGCTGTGGCTTTTACTTATAAAAATCAAGGTTTCGTCGTAACCGGCATTGGAACAGGGGGGAATGCTGTAAATGACTTCTTTTCCTTTGACCCAACCCAGCCAGTTGGCTCGCAATGGTACCAGCTAAGACATATCACCAACGTCAGCCCTGACACTTATGATGACGGCTATACCAGCATTGTGCGATCGCAGGCTGCTGCCTTTGTAATGACGGGTACAATCAGCGATGGGGGCGGGGACCGGGCATATCTCACAACGGGCACCGCAGGTTCCATTACATGGGCTTATAATTTTGCAGACTCCCTTTGGAACCAAAAGACTTCCTATGAGCGGAATGCTAGAACCGGAGCTGTTGGTTTCACGGTCCAGAACAAAGGATTTGTAGGACTGGGATCAAGCGGAGGAAGCGGAACCGGAAGCTTTTTTGCTAACATAGATGAATGGTTTCCAGATGAGCCCTATAACCAGCAAGACTAAAAATTTCAGCAACCTTATACTTCCCGGGATTATTATTATCCTGGGAATTTTGTTTTATACTACTTATTACGCCCAGCTTAAAAAAGAGCGCGGCTACGCATTGATAGAACTGCAGCCAGTGCAACTCTCACCCGGGTGGGGCTACGAGATCCTGGCCAATGGCACACCTTATATCCGCCAGCTATTTATTCCGGCCGTAGAAGGCCGCCATGTTTTCAAGACAAAAGAAGACGCCTTAAAAGTAGGAAGCAAAGTGATTGAGAAAATGAAACAAGGCGAGCAATTGCCTTCTCTGTCCGTGGAAGAATTGAAGCAAATGGGTGTGCTACCAGATTCCTTGCCTTAGCGGGAAGCAAGGGTAATAAAATAAATGCCTTTAGATGCATACTGTGCGGTGATTGTATTGGTAGCCTCCTCCGCCCCCCCCCTCGAATTTAACGGTGATGCACATCACAAAATAGCCCTTGTACAATTGTAATATTCGGAATAAGGATACATTTGATTTAAGTATCACCTTTAAAAAGGAGAACCATGAAGCAAATGATTTAACAGCACTCCGAGTGAATTTGTGCATGGTAAAATCAAATCACATACTTTCCTAATCAACATCAAATAGGGTTGAGGGACCCCTTTGATTTATTTTGAAAACCAAAAATTACTGAATGATTTTTTCCACTCTTGCCAGCTTGCCTTCTTCATTAATACCTTCGAGCACCACTCTGATTACTTTTGTAATATCATTATTGTAAAACCGGATGATTACTTTTCGGGTATCCTTGTCAGTTAGTATATAGGGCTTCCACAGAAGTGTCGAGCGTGTATCTTCCGCTTCATTTTGAGTATTGATATTGGTGTAATCGGGGGAATAAAATTCTTTGGATACGGAATAGCCCACCACCCGTGTTCTTTCGAGGCCCTTAAAGCCAGCATCGCTATTTCTTGCCTCATTTCCTTTTTTGGTGTACACAGCAATTGATCCACCCGCACCACCCCCGGCCCCTACTGAAGTCCCGGGTCTGAAAACTTTGATCATGGCAATATCCGACACCGGAGTATTCTTCAAAGCGGTTGCATCAATTTGCATTTCATTTAAATATAAAGAAGGCGTCGATCCACGCCATTGCAAAGAAGGCGTCGCCCCGTTATTATTGATTTGCAGACCCGCCACTTTCCCCTGTAGATAAGTGAATATATCCAGACTTGATACAGCAAACGGGTCTGAAGCAAGATCAAATGTGGAGGCGTCCCCACCACTGAACATACCGGACGTGTATTTTTCATCCAACCTTTGGGCATCAGATTTTTGCTTTGCTCTCACCGTTACAGCTTCAAGCGTTTTCACTTTCTGATCGAAGACAGGTTTACTGCGTTCGGTTTCCTGCATAATGAATCTATTTCTTCTTAGTAAGGAGGAGTCACCAGCAACCCAAAGATCGTTTGGGATTGTTAAGGGTCGAACTTTTTTGTATTCCCGGAGCAGACCGGTGTTAAAAGTTACAGCAGCTTCGTCGGAAAGCTTGCGGTTGATGTTAAATTGATAATAAGCCGTTGCGGTATCGTAAAAAATCAAACCGCCAATACCAAATTTCCCGGCTGACAGATGCGGTACCTGCAAGATTTGCGTGCTAGAATCTTTCTTTTTAAGAATGACACTCAGCATCTCATCTTTTGCAATTTTTGAGGGATCTACACCCAATACTTCCACTTTCAATGCCAAATGTTCTTGATCAATGTTTTTAATGGTTGGAGTCTTGCCTCTCACAACCTGGTCCCATTTAAAACGACGCCAGCCATGAGTAAGCATCACTAGATCCAGATAACTCGCAACACTGTCAGAAGCATTGGAAAAATAATAGTAAGGATTGTGGACATAACCCTTAAGGTCACCCGTAAATAAAAGCCTGGAGATGATATTGTCAGTGCCTGCACCGATGCCATCTGCTAGTGCATCAGTGATGGATAAAGATAAGTTGGAACGCAAGGTATCAGGTACTGAAATCTCTATCACGTTGTTTCCTCGCCTTGCAACACTTTTTATAGCAAGTAGAACATCTGGTGTAAATTCAAAATCATGATTGTTCACAAATACAACCCTTTCAGCAACAGGCATATCATTCCCGTTGAACAGCGTTACCTGCAGGATGCCTGATGGCAATTGATCTGTTGGTATGGAACCACCGCTCATGAAATTATCCCCCAGATTGACTTTTGCTTTATACACCAGATGCTGATGCATGTGCGCAATTATGGTAAACTTGTAATTATCCGGATTTTCATCTGCGGATCTTGCAATGCTGAACAGAATTTTTTTATTAGCCGGGATAATACGCAAGACGGCCCCGCTGTTTTTAATCGAAGGAAGGCCTGTGGTGTGGTCATTGCCAGCATCATCCTTCCATGATGCATACAGGGAATCTGTATTTTCAGGGCTCAGCAATAACTTCCCCATACCATCGTGTGCGGAGGAGAATTCCTGTATCTGTTTTCCTGATTTGTCTTTAATAACCCCTTTCACAGCAAACGGAAGACCGAAAGGTCCGGTGGCTTTAAAACCAATATTGTTGTCAACACCGGAAATGATATCCCCGCCTTCTGGAAAAAACTGCAAATGCCTTTCTGCCTGCAAGTTTGAACTCGGTGAATCAGTTATGGCGTTTGCCAGGCGAATGTCCTTTTCATAAATAAAGGCCGTGTCAAAATTCAGCATCCATGCAGAATATGCCCTGAAATGAATATGCCTGCCTTTAAGATCCTTTGGCAAATCAAAACTTCCGGCGGCAGTAGATTCGAACAACGGAGAAACTTTACGTTGCAGCACGTTGCCATTTGCATCAGAGATTTCCGCATAAAAATTTTTGCTTACCGAAGAAGGGTATGCACCAGAATAGATGTATGCTTTGAACCAAATGGTCTCTCCCGAATTATACATGTTCTTATCAAAGTGAACATAGATTTTTTCCTGTGGATAGTTATCGGCATATACATTCATCATCGAGTCAATTTTTTGCCCACAGACAAAAAAAGGCAACAAAAAACTAAATACAGAAATTGCAACCAAATGCCGGGCTTTAATAACGGTCATATTTTGTTTCTTTGGGGACTCTGTTAATGAACAAACTAGCGAAAATGAATTTAATTTCGGAATGTTCTGCAATATTCCTTAAAAAAAATTGTTAAGATGAATACTTTATTCTCAATCAGTAAGGAAACTGTTTGTGGATTTATAACGTAGTTTAGTTGATTACCCTTGACAAAGACAGTAATATTCACGATTTTTGATGTAATTTAATATCACTATGAAAATAAAAATCCTTCTATTCGCAACTCTTTTTGCCGTTTGCTTTTTTTCTTGCAAAAAAGTGATTCAGCAGCAGGAGCAAAATGCCGTTTTGAACATTATTACCAGTGGTGTGTGGTACGTTCAAACGTACACGCAAGACAGCATCGACATTACTGCATCTTTTTCAGGATATGTTTTTAAGTTCAACCAAAATGGGACCGTCATCGGCACTAAAGACAGTGTCGCAACGCCTGGGACCTGGTCGGCAAGCATCTCTGACAGGACAATCACTTCCAATTTTCCAAATCCTCCAAATCCGCTGAATAAATTAAATAGTGTGTGGAAAATCACTGACAGTGGGTTGAGCTATGTGGTTGCAAATGCTACCATTAATGACTCAACCGAAAATATACGGCTTCAAAAACAATAGACTGGTTGTGCTGCTGGCTTCAAAATGAATGGTCCGAAAGGCTTTGTCTTTTGTGGTATTTTTTAAAATATTTAAATTTTTTACATACCCATAGATGACTTTTCATAAAATGTGACTGTGTTTGCAAGCCAGATTTCAAATCTTGGGTGCTATTGCAATTATGTTTTTAACTTTGACAATAATTTCCCCCATTCTTTTCGCCGTTTGAAAAATCGACTAAAAAGCAATTTTTACGGCTTTTATGCGTTTAACTTTGATAACTATTTGATTATCACTTTGACATTTAAGGCATTGAAACTGAATTAGAACGGTCCTGTTCACAGGTAAAAATGCCCCAAAATACAAAAGTCGCAAAAATCCAAATATATCCCGTACCCTCCATTTTTTAAGTAACCAGGTAACCTAAAACCTATTTTTTCCGTTGAATAGAAAGCTACTTATTTTGGTTTTTGGGCTTGTTTTGGCAGGGGTTTCTCGTGCACAGACTGCCCATATCAGTTCCAACCCCGTATCCGGGTCGGGGTGTGCTCCATTGATCGTTGTTTTTAAAGACGCGACTACCGGAGGCACCGCAACTAGTTGGAGTTGGACCTTCCCGGGAGGGGTACCTGCTATTTCAAATGGTTCTCCTAGCCAAAATGTAACTTTTAACAATCCGGGTACATACACAGTTACTTTGACAATTAATGGTGGTGGGTCGCCAAACTTAACTGCAACTGAACAAATAATAGTATGGACTCCTCCATCATCAAACTTTTCCGTGGCTGGCGATTCAGTAGGATGTTTTCCTTTTCTAGTGCAATTTCTAAGCGGGGCGACGCCTGGTTCCGCTCCCATAGTTACCTACAACTGGGGTTTTGGAGATGGTAATGTGTCTCCACTAAAAAATCCAAAACATACCTATTTGACTCAAGCCGAATTCCCCGTTACGCTGCAAGTAGTTGATGCGAACGGGTGTGCAAACGTTTCTTCCATTACGCACTACATAATTATAACAGGCGGAGTTACTGCTTCCTTTTCAACAATTGCATCATCTGGATGCTCCCTACCTGTCACCATACAGTTGAATAATACTTCCTCAGGAGTTCCAGGGATTGCGAATAATTACACATGGACCTTTGGAGATGGAAGCCCTCTTTCACACGCTATTAGCCCACCACATACGTACACTTCCTCCGGGAATTACCCTATTATATTAGTTGCACAAAGCCCGGCCGGATGCACCGCAAGCGACACCGTCAACACTCAAATAACAGCAGGCAACGTCTCTTCAAGCTTTAATGCACCTGACAGCGTTTGCGTAAATTCTCCAATTAATTTTCAAAATACTTCGACGCCGGCACCTACGGTTTCCAACTGGAGTTTTG
>DATMMJ010000069.1:0-5095 GCA_035569795.1 Puia sp.
GCTAATTATCAGGCAGGAAATTTTACAACTTCTGATAGCATTTTCTGTGGTCTTTATGAAACGTCTTATCCGAATGAGATTTTTGGGTATTTGTGGTGCGCAAGAAGTAAGCGTGCTCAGGACGATTCCACCAACTCCGGCGGATTAGCTGTTGATGCTTATGGAAAGCTTGCCCAGTTTGGCCGTAGCAGCCCCGATTCAATTAAATATAAGTCCCAGACAATTGAATCCTATTTTTACCTTGCACAGTACAGCAACGATATTAAGAAAGATAAGCCCGCAGCTATATCCAATCTGCAGAAAATATTAGAAGTTGACCCGACCAATCCGACAGCGAAACAATTTCTTGAAATATTGCAAAAGCCTCCAGCTAAGCAGCCCGCTCAAAAGCCAAAGCCAAAGGCTAATTAATGGTGAAAAGATGATGCGGGTTTTTAATTATTTAATCCCTTGTTACAGTCGAGTAACAAGGGATTTTTATTTCAGGTTTTATTTTTATATAAATTGTAAATTGAAAGTGCTGCCTTATTTTTGCTCTTGAAGCAATATTGTAGAAATGGATATTTTTCTTTTGCAGGCAAACCCCGTTTCTGTCTCTTCTGATGCAAATAGCGCTGCCAGCTATCTTCCCATCGGCATCCAGCTTTTTTTCGCAATTGGTTTTGTTTCCCTTGTACTTGGAGTTACCCATTTATTAGGCCCAAAGCGCAAAACGGCAGAAAAACTAAAAAATTTTGAAAGTGGCATTGAAAGCGTAGGTAACGCGCGCCAGCCAATCGCTGTTAAATATTTCCTGGTTGCCATATTATTTGTGCTTTTTGATGTGGAAGTGATTTTTTTCTATCCTTATGCCATCAACTTTCGGGCACTGGGATGGGAAGGCTATTATGCAGTGATCTTATTTGTTGCTTTTTTCCTTGTTGGCTTTATATATATTATTAAAAAAGGTGCGCTGACATGGGAAGACTAGTGGTTAATTAGGAATGTGAAAATTTGAAAATGGCAGAGGGAAACAACAACATTTCACTAAAAAAGTTGTTTAGATAGGTAGTATTTTTTGGATTTTCCAATAGGTAAATTTTCAAATCAAGAAATTATGTCTCGACCGGTAAGATTTAATATTCACCCTATACTTGCTGATACAAAAGATAGCATCAGTATGGTCGATATGCCGGATGGTCACCCAGGGGAAGGGTTTTTTGCAACCAAGCTCAGTGATGTTGTCGGGCTTGCAAGAAAAAATTCGATGTGGCCACTCCCTTTTGCCACTTCGTGCTGCGGCATTGAATTCATGGCTACTGCAGCGTCTCATTATGATTTGGCAAGGTTCGGTGCAGAGCGTATGGCCTTTTCTCCCAGGCAGTGCGATCTTTTAATGGTGATGGGCACCATAGCAAAAAAAATGGGACCCATCCTGAAGCAGGTTTACCTGCAAATGGCCGAACCGAGATGGGTGATGGCGGTGGGCGCTTGCGCAGCGAGCGGTGGGATCTTTGATACCTATTCTGTGCTGCAGGGAATTGACCAGGTGATACCGGTTGACGTGTATGTGCCTGGTTGTCCTCCAAGACCTGAAGGGATTCTAGATGGTTTTATTAAAATACAGGATTTGGTAGGTGAAGAAAGATTGCGCAGGAGGAATGGAGAGAAATATAAACAGTTGTTGGAAAGTTATGGGATTGAGTAAAGCTGCTGACCTTTAGCGGCTAGCGGTTAGTTTTAATTGCCTTTTGCCAGATGCTCAAGGTTAAAAGTTAAAAGCTATAATGGCATTGACCAACGAAACAATCAAAGCAAGGCTGATAGAAAAATTCGGCGATCAGGTTTCAAATTTTGAAGAGCCGTATGGCTTACTAACATTTGAAACGCCAAAAGAGATGAACCTGAAGCTGATGCAGTTTCTATATGATGATGAACAGCTGCGTTTTCAATTTTTAACTGACCTTACTGCCGTGCATTATCCGGATAAAAAAGGAAATGAGCTTGTCGTGGTTTACCATTTGCATAACCTGGTAAATAATATACGCATACGTTTAAAGATATTTACTGATATTAATACGCCCGATATATTCACAGCCACTAAGTTATATTCATCGGCTAACTGGATGGAAAGAGAGACATATGATTTTTTTGGGGTTAATTTTGTTGGGCACCCGAATTTGAAACGAATATTGAACGTAGATGAAATGGATTATTTCCCCATGCGTAAGCAATATCCATTAGAAGATCAAACCAGGATTGATAAAGATGATGCGATGTTTGGAAGATCATAAAATTTGAAAATTTAAGAATGCCTTTATTGGGAAATTGAGTCATTTTCAAATTGAGCAATTAAAAAGTTATGTCAGAAATACTGCACCCCAAAGAAAAGCATATTAAACTGCCCGAAGGTTCGGTGGAAAGGCAAACTACCACGCTAAACCTCGGGCCAACGCACCCAGCTACGCACGGTGTTTTTCAGAATATCCTGGAACTGGATGGCGAAAGGATTGTTTCTGCTGAGCAAACGGTTGGTTACATTCACCGCGCTTTTGAAAAGCTTGCCGAACGCAGGCCTTTATACCAAATCACCACACTTACTGACAGATTGAATTATTGCTCATCTCCCATTAATAATATGGGATGGCATCTCACGTGCGAAAAATTATTGGGAGTGAAAACGCCTAAGCGCGTAGATTATCTGCGAATCATCATCATGGAACTTGCGAGGATTTCTGATCATCTTATCTGCAATTCTATCTTGGGTGTTGACGCCGGTGCGTTCACTGGCTTTTTGTATGTGATGCAATACCGCGAACTTATTTATGAAATATATGAAGAAGTTTGCGGTTCACGGCTTACTACCAATATGGGGCGCATCGGAGGATTCGAGCGCAATTTTACAAATACTGCTTTTGAGAAATTGGAAAAGTTCCTAAAGGAATATCCCGCTGTTCTGAAAGAATTTGAGAATTTATTTAGCCGCAACCGCATTTTTATGGAACGGACCATTGGCACTGGTCCTATTAGCGCAGAGCGTGCTTTGAATTATGGCTTCACAGGCCCGAACCTGCGTGCGGCCGGCGTTGATTATGATGTGCGGGTGCACACACCCTACAGCAGTTATGAAGATTTTGCATTTGATATACCGGTTGGTAAAACAGGGGATACTTATGACCGGTTTTTAGTACGCAACCAGGAAATGTGGCAGTCGTTAAAAATAATCGCTGATGCATACAGGAAAGTGCAGGAGTTTAAAGGAAATGATGCAGAAGTATATCATGCCGATGCGCCGGAATATTACCTGCCACCTAAACAGGATGTATATACGAAGATGGAGGCTTTGATTTGGCATTTTAAAATCGTGATGGGTGAAACAGAAATTCCTCCGGGAGAAGTTTACTTTAGTGTGGAAGGCGGCAATGGCGAGCTTGGTTTTTATCTGATCAGCGATGGCGGGAGAACGCCGTACAGACTACATTTCAGAAGACCTTGCTTTATCTATTACCAGGCTTATTCGGAATTGACGAAAGGTTCTATGCTCAGCGATGCGATATTGGTGATGAGCAGCTTAAATCTCATTGCTGGGGAAATGGATGCTTGAGCTTTGGTCGCAACTTGAAAATGAGGGAGGGGTGGGGCGTAAGGATGCAAAAACAATACCTATATTCCATTGTATGATGATAAAATTTTCCGAGGAAAGATTAAAAAAAGTAAACGAAATAATTGCACGTTATCCACAAGGGAAGCAAAAGAGTGCGCTACTACCGGTCCTCCATCTGGCGCAGGAAGAGTTTGGCAATTGGTTAAGTGCAGACACAATGGATTATGTCGCCTCGCTTTTGAATATCGAGCCGATTGAGGTGTACGAGGTTGCCACCTTTTATTCGATGTATAATCTGAAACCCATTGGCAAATATAAGTTTGAAGTCTGCCAGACCGGCCCATGCATGCTCAAGGGGAGCGATGACATCATTCAATATATAATGGACACTTTGCACATACACGTTGGGGAGACAACTGCTGATGGACTGTTCACACTCAAAACAGTGGAATGCCTTGGCGCATGCGGCTATGCACCGATGATGCAGCTTGGGAAGAATTACCGTGAGCATCTAAACAAAGAAAAAGTGGATGAGATCATTAATGAGTGCAGGCAAAGTGCGGCGTTGAATAATTAAACCAAAACTTGCTATATGAAGCTCAACCCTTATCTGAATTTTGCAGGTAATGCCGAAGATGCAGTTAATTTTTATAAAAGTGCGTTAAGCGGGGAAGTTGTAATGCTGAACCGGTTTGGTGACAGCCCCATGCCAAGCGATGAAGACTGGAAACAAAAAATCATGCATGCGAGGATATTGTTTGGAGGGGATAATGTGATCATGATATCCGACACGATGAAAGGCAAAGAGATATCAACCAAGGGAAATATTCAGTTATCAATAGGACTGGAGGATGAAGCAAAGACAAAGGAGATTTTTGATAACCTTGCAGAAGGAGGCCAGGTTACCATGCCTCTTGCAAAGCAATTTTGGGGAGATTTGTTTGGTATGCTCCAGGACAAATTTGTTGTAAACTGGATGCTTAATTGCACGGCAAAAAAATAGCAGTACAAAAATGAGCAAGAAATTATTATTAGAAAAGGATCAGGTAGAAAATATCCGTTTGTACGACGTGTACAGGCGCGAAGGCGGCTATCGCAGCGTGGAGAAGGCTTTGAAGACAATGACACCTGATCAGGTGACCGAGGAGGTGAAAAAAAGCGGTTTGCGGGGCCGCGGGGGAGCAGGTTTCCCGACTGGGATGAAATGGAGTTTTATTGCAAAACCGGAAGGCGTACCCCGCCACCTGGTTTGTAACGCAGATGAAAGTGAGCCGGGCACTTTCAAAGACCGCTACCTGATGGAATTTATTCCCCACCTGTTGGTTGAAGGCCTGATTGTTTCCTCCTATGCTTTGGGAAGCAACACTACCTACATCTATATCCGAGGAGAATATGCTTGGATAGTCGACATTATTGAACAAGCAATCACAGAAGCAAAAAATAATGGATGGCTTGGCAAAAATATTTTAGGCAGCGGTTTTGATTGCGAGATTTATGTTCATCGTGGTGCTG
>DATMMJ010000070.1:0-4388 GCA_035569795.1 Puia sp.
AAAGAATGATTGAGGAAGCCAGTAAAATTTTAGGACTGAAAATTATTTCAAGTTCAAATAATCCCTATTTTAAGCTCGCCGCTAATGAATGGAGAGCGCCCGGCGCTGATAAAGCCTGGCAAAGGCTAATTGACAGGGGAAAAGCAAAATATGACAGCACCCAAGACATTTATGTATATCTGCCTTAAGCTTAAAAAAGAAATGAGGACAACAAAATTATTGTGGAAATAATTTAATGGGAAAATATCCGCAAGGAATGGTTGTTCTTTTTAAATATTATTAATCCTATAATTTTTATTTCAGTTTCCCATTAGTAGGTTACTGGTTAAAAAGCATCATTTTAAGACATATATGAACCAACATTTGAACTTATTCCGCTTTTTTAACGAAAGCACGGAAATGGAATTCAGGGAAAATAACCTGAGCCGCGCCTTTTCCATCTGCCTGATGAATAACAGCGCTTTCCTGAACGAATATATCAAGGCCGTCGTATCTCCGGAAGATTATGATTATCTTTTTAGCTCAGTGAGCGAAGACACAAAGTTTACATTGGATATCCAGATAGACACAGCAGAAATCGAAAGAGAAAGCTTCAGCAAAATTTACGCTGTCGCCATGACTTCTGACAGGAGCTTGAGCATGGATGATTTTTTCTCGCAGCCGGATTTTGGCGAAAGAAAGAATATCACGGATATCTTCATCTGCATCAAAGATATTTCGATCATCATAGAAGTAAAGATCACGGGGTACGATTGCAAAGCACAATTATACAACCAGGCGCTCCCATTCATCAGGGAGCATTACAATGTACTCCCGGTAAAATTTTCCTGGCAGGAAACAATAAAACTGATGGAGAAAATAAATCATGTCCAGCGGCTCGTCTCACAAAGCTCGACTTTCACTAAAGATTTTCTCCAGTTAAGCGAAATCAGGTTTCCCGAATGGTTTGAGCCGAAACCGTTCAATGTACTCCCTTTCTCATCTCACTCAGGCACCCCAAATTATATCCAATTGACAAAAAGAATGAGGCAAGCTTTCTCATCTTCAGCATATGAATTGCTCACTTATTCCGACAGGCTGGGCATCACTGTGCCATTCGGATGGGCAAATGAGATCCATGCCGAATTTGAAACCTATGCTGGTGAGGTTAAAGAATATGTTGCTTTTTATATTTACCCGGGCAATACAAAACAGCAAGGCTATCCCATTTTCAGTAAGCCTTTGGATTGGCTTTCTAAAAAGTCCCTCCGCATCAATAACGCTGACTATGAACTTGAAATAGCCTATAACATCAAGCTATGTCATTTCAGCAAATATGTTTCAGGTGCGACTTTCTACGAAAAGGATGCGATAAACCCTTTACATACCCAGGAGAATTTTAAAGAATTTTCGGGCAAGTGGACCAGGGATAAGTGGGATAGTTTCACGCAATTCATGGACGAACATTTCAAGAAGGAATTTGATTGGCGGTCCATATGCAAATGGGAAGAAGAATTTGTAAATACCGATAGGAATTATTTTACGATTTCCTTAGGTTTTGAGGTATGCGTATTTGTCCCCTATTCATACTTCAAAACGATTGATAGGAATGAGAAGGACATTACTTCGGTTGCAAATTTTGTTAACAGCGTTGCAATCGCTTTACAAACTTTGATTTCGTGATCATTATTGAAAAAACTCTTTTGCATTTATAGGGTGAAGGATAGCAAAACCATTTCCGATGAGTTTATAATGTCTGGTTTTGTGACCCTTAACGAAGGTGACGGTATTATTGCTGCGGGAGCTATACTTCCTCATCAAGGTCCTCTTGGCTAACTCCCGACAACTCACTCAATATTTTTACGCCAAGATTTCCTGATCGCGTTTGCGCAAGGTTTTGAGTCAAGAGAGTATGAAACACCTCATCAAAACTGGACTTTGTTTTAAGAAAGTGTTCTATGGAGGGCTCCTAATCCCTTCTAGTTTTTCTGTCCTCAATGATTTTCCAGTATCTGTTGATCATTGAGTCAAGGTCCTTGAAACTCCCTCTGCGGGTTATGATATCAAAAAAAATATCAAGGTTAATCATCGACTTTTCTCAATTTCTGAAATAGTGATGAAAAAACCAGTCGCGCTTATAAACCGCATCAACCGCTTTTTTGGAACGAACTGGAAAGCAATTTCTTCAAAATTTAACATGCGAGTGAATACCCCTGAGAACCACTCGGCGACAATTACAATTAGCTGTGTAGATACAGTGGCAGCAAGATTTGAGATTTGAGATTTGCGAAACGCTGCAAAAGTTGAACATAGAAAATGCCGCCGATGTGCATAAGCCTGTTTACTGGATGAATTTTGGTAACAGCCAGCACACAGGACAGGTAGTGCTGTCAACAATTGGGAATGTGAAACAACCCCCATCAAAAAAATACAGAACGGTCAGCAAGCTCCCATTGATAAGGGATGAATTTAAAACCCTGTTGGAGCAAGCAGACGATAAAGATGAACCAAGCTGCTCACTCGCTAAGGCATTGACAAAGCAAGACCTTTTCATAAACTCTGCATTAGCCAAAATGGGCGCTTCGCTACTTTGGTCTATGTTCCGCGAGGGCATGATTGCAAACAGAAGGTTCTTTTTAAACTTGTAGGATTTCAGGACGCAGCCGCTTCCAGTCTCTTAATGAAAGGCAAAAAAGCTGCCGGCCCGCTTTGTTTTTTCAGTGGTTGCGGGGCGGCAGCTTGGGGGTTTATAAAGGTTCACAAAGTTTTTAAAACTATTTTTTATAGATAAATACTCCAAAGGATGTCGCGCATTAATTCTTCCACCAATTTAGGATTGTGCATGACATATGCTTGCAAGGAACTACGGCATAAACGCGGGGCTAACGCTCATTGCAATCCTTTATTCCGTTCCTCCTTGCGCATGATGCATGCCCAAGCCTGGTCTTGTTCCATAATTTATTTCTAAACAATTAAAATGAAAGGTTATGGAAAACGGAATCAAACAAAATGAGATGTACAAGATCGCAGAAGTTGAAGTAAGCTACAGGACAAAAGTGAAGGCTTCAGACAGGCCAAAAGTCATTCGCGCTGAAGATGCTTACAAAATATTTCTTCAGAAATGGGACAGGAACAAGATAGAGTTGCTTGAGGAGTTCAAGGTGATGTACCTTAACCGTGCTAGCCATGTAATGTTCATTTACGATCTGTCATCAGGTGGGTTAACTGGAACAATCGCTGATCCAAGATTGATTTTTGTGATAGCGCTCCAAACCGCGGCCTGCAATATTTTACTTGCTCACAATCATCCAAGTGGCAACCTAAAGCCAAGCTCAGCTGATGAAGAGATAACAATAAAAATAAAAGAAGCAGGAAAGCTCTTGGATATCAAATTGCTTGATCACCTTATAGTAAGCGAGGAAGGATTTTATTCATTTGCAGATGAAGGGCTTATATAGCTCTTTTTTTATGCTCCCTATAAAAAATTAATCAGAAAGCTTAGGCGAATGAGGATGACCATTTATTGTCATAAAAAACTGCCAAACTTGAGGGTTCGGCAGCTTGGCTCACTGATGCAAATCCTAATGAAAGCCCTAAAATGTTTTAAGCTTCTCATTCATTTCCGAAAGGCCTGCTTTGTTCAATAGTTCTGCTGAAAGGGCCGCTAATTCTTTCAAAGTTTCTCCTGAAACAATATCCAGGATGCTCACAGATTTTTCATCTGTCTCTTTAAAATTTAACCCTTTTTCAATCACTTTGTTCAACAGCAAAAGATTTTTTCTGGATGTTTGCAAATTCAATTTTATATTCTCATTCATACCGGGGATGCTGAGAACGGTATCATAAATCCGTGCAAGGTCATTCTTCGCGATCATAGTTTTCATTTTTCTTTTTCCAAAAAATCAAATTCACAAGACAAAAATATATCTATCCGACCGCTTGAACCCCTATCGAATTTGTAGGGGATATTGAATGGAATGAAGTTGATGTTAATTTCACGTTCTGATCTGATTGTTGAGCTTGAAAATCGTGATGTATGAATGATAATTTTTCTTTTCTCCAGCTTCTATTTTTATTCAATCCCTTTGATAATTTCCTACCTGAATTATTTCCCATTAAAGCATTGTTTCATCCAACTTAAAACAGAGAAAACCTTCAAGAGAGTTAGCGATAAAAATTTTAAAAAAAGCTCCGGTACAAGGAATTAGTTGCAATCTGTATTTGAAAATGCTCTGTAAGATTTTCAAAAGGGCTTAATGCCCATCTCTGGGCATGGTAAAATGTACGTTTGTCGGACAAACGGTTTCCCCCTTTGCTCCGGAGTCGCTTCGGGCTGGTGTTTTAAAAGATTATGTGATGATGAAAAGTGAGAATAAAAAGCGGACACGAAAAGTAACAGTCAGGTTCAA
>DATMMJ010000071.1:0-12551 GCA_035569795.1 Puia sp.
AAAAACAGAAGTAACATCCGGACCCCCGCCGCCGCCATTAGCGCCTACAACCGGTGTCTGAAAATCTGTGACCGCAAAATTCAGAACGGTATTTATTGTGAAATTGTTTGTTAGTTTGGCAGTTCCGCCCAATCCAAAATTATTTTTATATACTCTGTTATTGGGAGTAAAGCCCTCATCATCAGTGTAGGAATAATTAGCATTAAAAGTAGTATTGGCTCCTGAAGATGCCAGGTTAATGGATGTAGAGCTGAAAATACCGGTTCTGAAAAAATCCTTTACATTATCTGTATATGCTTTGTAGTCCTGGGTTTTACCTTTATACTGAGGATAGGCTGCCACGAGATAAGGCGAGTAGCCAATCTGAGCAGGAGGATTGGTAAATTTAGCGCCCCAGTTGCTGAAAGCAGCCGAAGGCACCAGGTCAAAACCACCGCCGTAATGGTTTTGGTAATCCGGAAGGTTTGAAATAGTGGTGGCAAAAATTGATTGAGAAGCTGTTATCTCAAATTTCTTATTTGTCTTGTGGCTTGCTCCATTTTTGGTGGTTATCAAAATAACGCCGTTTCTCCCCGCTTCCCCATATAGCGTCGCTGCACTCAAGCCTTTCAACACGTTGACGCTTTCAATATTATTTGGGTCAAGATCCAAAAAACGGCTGGAACTAGATGTTCCATCCCCATATTGAAAATCGCCATTGAGTGAGTTATTGCTTGCATCAAAAGGCACCCCGTCAACTATAAAAAGAGGAGAGGATGCCCCACCTGTGATGCTGCTTACCCCCCTGATTACAATATTTGTTCCACTGCCGGATATTCCAGAAGAATTAAGAACATCCAATCCTGCGACCTTACCATTTAATATGCGGCCGACATCTCCTTCGGGCCTTAATTCCAGGTCTTTTTTATCAATGGTAGTTACGGAATAACCAAGCGCTTTTTTCTGACGCGGAATGCCGAGGGCGGTAACAACTACTTCACTTAAAGCAGTGTTTGATTGTCTTAGCGACACCTTGATACTCTCCAGATTTTTGACATTTATCTCCTGTGTCTCAAATCCGATACCGCTGATAGAAAGTGTTGCATTTTCAGTGACATTGATTTTGAACACTCCGTTCGCATCGGCGCTTGTGCCAGTTTTTGCGCCTTTCACTTTAACGCTTGCACCGGGAATGGGGCTTCCGGTTGCGTCGGTGACCTTGCCAGTCAATTCTTTTCTCTGAGCATAAACACTCGAGATCATAAGCATGCTGATACACAGCAATAAAAGCATAGATTTTCTCATGTGTAGTTGAGTTTTGGTTAGAGACATGTTAAATTTATGATAAATTTCGAGGCGATTAAAATAATTTTTTGAACAGAGTTTAAGTATTGGTCCGCTTGAAAAGACAGCTACGGCATTTCACAAAAACCCTCCATCCAAACGATTGGATTTATTTTTTTTCGATCCTAAAAACTCATTAAAACTATTTCCAGGATATGGTTCTGGGTCTATATAAATAATTATAAATCAATTATTTACGATTTTATTAATTTCGAAATTCGCAAGGCTCCTGGAAGGCAAGGATTATTCAAAAGTTATTCACACCGTCAAAAATTAATTTTGTTATGTGGCGCTAATTTGTAATTTAGTGCAAGAATTTAATGGGTTAGTAAGTAAGGGGCCGGCGTCAAAGCTGGCCCTTTTACTTTTATAGTTTTCACGTATCTGCAACTGGGATTTTACAACTTCTTTTGAAATCAAATGCATACCGCGCCATTTTATAATTACCTGTTGCAATAATTCATTTAAAAACATTTTTTTTACTTTAATGATCTATGCTTCTGTTTTCTTCAAGCATTTTTTAACGATAGCTATATCCAATAACTTTACTTCATGGCTAAAATAAAAACTGCTTTTTTTTGCAGCAATTGCGGATATGAAAGTGCAAAGTGGCTTGGTAAATGTCCTTCATGCGAACAATGGAACACATTCGTCGAAGAATTGATCACAAAGGACGATAGGCTTTCAGAAACAAGCTGGAAAAAATTTTCCTATGAAAAAAAAGAAACAAGATTCATTTCAATAAGCGAAGTCATCAGTGAAGAAGAAAAAAGATTAGTAACCCCAGACGCAGAGTTGAACAGGGTTTTGGGAGGAGGCATTGTTGCAGGAAGCGTAGTGCTGATAGCTGGTGAGCCTGGTATTGGAAAGAGCACTTTATTTTTGCAAAATGGATTATTGCTTAATAAAATCATTGTACTCTATATTAGTGGAGAAGAAAGTGAGCAACAAATAAAGATGCGGGCCGATCGATTGAAAATCGAAAATGAAAATTTTTATCTGCTTACTGAAACATCCACCCAAGCAATTTTTCAGGAAATAAAAAAACTAAAACCACAGTTAGTGATTGTTGATTCAATCCAAACTTTGCAATCTCCATACATCGAATCTTCGCCTGGGAGTGTCTCACAAGTGCGCGAATGCGCTGCAGAATTTCAGCGTTTCGCCAAAGAAACCAACACTCCGGTTTTTTTGATTGGCCATATCACAAAAGATGGCGCCATCGCCGGCCCGAAAATACTGGAACACATGGTTGATACCGTCCTTCAATTTGAAGGTGACAGGCATTATGCATACCGGATTCTGAGAACGGTAAAAAACCGTTTTGGCAGTACCGATGAACTGGGCATTTATGAAATGACAAGTGAAGGCATGCAGGGCATCAAAAACACGAGCGACATACTGATCACCCAAAAAGAAGACCAGCTAAGCGGTATTGCTATTGCCGCTTCTATTGAAGGCATGCGACCCTTATTAATAGAGGTGCAGGCACTGGTAACACAATCCGTATATGGTACCCCGCAAAGAACAGTCAGTGGCTTTGACTTGCGAAGACTGCAATTGTTGTTAGCGGTGCTTGAAAAACGCGGTGGTTTTCATTTTGGTGTGAAGGACGTTTTCCTAAATATTGCAGGAGGACTTAAAGTGGAGGATCCATCCATTGATTTAGCGGTTCTTTGCTCGCTGCTTAGCTCTTTTGAAGACGTGCCACTCCCTCACCATCTTTGTTTTGCAGGAGAGGTTGGGTTAAGCGGCGAAATCCGCGCTGTGAACCGCATTGAGCAACGGATTGCCGAAGCAGAAAAATTAGGGTTCGAAAAAATCCTTGTTTCAAAATACAATCAAAAGGGATTGAAGAATCAGAAATTCAATATTGAAGTGGTGAGCATGGGAAGGGTAGAACAGGTGTATAAGTATTTGTTTTAAGAGGTAAGCTGTATCAGGAGTCAAAACCCCGACAGCTGTCTGTGCCAAAGCATGACCCCTAGAATAATGTCATTTCCCAGAGGTAAGAACGCTGCATCTTAAGTACTTTCAGTAACTACAACGTAAAAGATTAAAAACTGGATTGAGCCTTAAACTCACCAACCTCTCCATACAACTTTAACAATTAAATTTCGTTCATATAAGTACCATCCATCTTTCGTATATGTATTTTTGAAACTGATGCATAAACTGATTCTGCTTATATCATCATTTGTTATTTTTTTTATTTTTTCCTGCAAAAAAGATTCTTTCATAACTAGCAGTGACGCTTCCATAAACTTTTCAAGCGACACGCTATATTTTGATACTGTTTTTGTTTCCAGCGGTTCGATTACCCAATTTGTAAAAATAATCAATCCAAACAACCAAAAACTGCTGTTAAAATCCGTGAAGCTGATGGGCGGCAACAATTCAGTATTCAAAATAAATATTGATGGCAATAGCACCACAGAAGCTGACAATATTGAGCTGGGGCCCAATGACAGCATGTATGTTTTTGTCTCGGTTTTAATTAACTCCAGCAATACCAGCCTGACATTTATTGTTCAGGACAGTCTTCAGGTTTTATTTAATGGCAACCAGCGTTATATTCAACTGCAGGCTTATGGGCAGAAGGCCCATTTTTTAAGTAACGTGACAATTGCCACGCCTACTACCTGGCCAAATGACTTGCCTTATGTAATACTCGGCAGCCTGCAAATAGATTCGAATGCTTCACTGACAATCCAAAAGGGCTGCAAGGTTTATTTTCACGCCAGTGCACCACTAATAGTGGAAGGCACTTTGAATGTACAGGGCGCTGACAGCGCCCGGGTTTATTTCTTGAGCGACCGGCTTGATTATCCTTACAATAGTTTCCCCGGATCCTGGCCTGGCATCTATTTCATGCAGAGCAGTAAAGACAACCAATTGACATTTGCAGTTATTAAAAATGCATTTCAGGGAGTAGTTGCGCAAAATCTATCAACCAGCAGTAATCCCAAGCTTACATTAAATGATTGCATTATAGATAATATTTATGACGCGGGTATTCTAGGAGCTCAAACAAATATCACTGCGCAAAATTGTCTGGTAAGCAATTGTGGCAGAAATATTGTTCTTGGCTATGGAGGGGGCTACTCATTTACCAATTGCACAATTGCCAGTTTTTCTAATGATTATATCTCCCACATATCACCCGTGCTTACTATCAGCAATTACCTGGTAACTTCCGGAGGTACCTTAAGTGCCGATATAACCGCTAGCTTTGTCAATTGTATTATTTGGGGAGATAACGGGACCGTGCATGATGAGGTAGTTGCATCTGAGCTAGGCAGCGGTCTTTTCAAGGTTAGTCTTGCTAACTGCTTGTGGAAGGTCCAAGATATCCCGGCAAACGTTTCTTATTCTAGTATGCTCACGATGGACCCAATGTTCGACAACATCAACAACCAATTCATGTATTATGATTTCCATTTAAAAGCAGGCTCCCCTGCCATTGATGCTGGCCAGTTCACAGCAATACCGTTTGACCTTGACGGCAATCCAAGAGTAGTCGGTAACGCTACTGATATTGGATGCTTTGAAAAACAATAGAATCTGGGTCTTGCCTGAACATGCGGTATATGAAACCCGTAAAAAATGCAAAACATAAAACTAAAAAACGGACCCTACTGGCCAAATATCTGTTTTGAGTCTTTTTACGATTTACTTGCTTTGCCTGAAAAAAAAAACCACCCATCAATTTAATATCGCTAAAAACTTTTTTGTCAGGATATTTGTAAAGTAAAGAGACATTTCCATTTCAACTAAAAATTTATAACTATGGTACGTTTAGCATTCCTTTCTCTATTGCTTGTTAGCACAATGAGCATTTATAATTTTAAAGTGTCCGGCCTGGACGGAAGCAGCACCATCGATTTTTCCAAATTTAAGGGGAAAAAAATATTGATCGTGAACACTGCCTCCAAGTGTGGCAATACCCCACAATACGCCGACCTGGAGAAATTATATGAAAAGTATAAAGACAAATTGGTGATTGTTGGTTTTCCTGCCAATAATTTCGGTAGCCAGGAGCCAGGCACAAATGGCGAGATTCAGGAATTTTGCAAGAAGAATTACGGTGTTTCTTTCCCGATGGCTGAAAAAGTTTCTGTAAAAGGAGATGATATTCATCCATTATTTAAATACCTGGTAGATGAAGCAAAGAAAAAAGGCTTTGATGATCCTATCAAATGGAACTTCACTAAATTTTTATTAGATGAAAAAGGAAACCTCATAACCGTTATACACAATAAAGTTAGCCCGATGAGTGAGGAAGTTACCAAGTATCTTAATTAAGAGATTAGATAATATCTCAAAGGGAAAATGGCTCCATTGCACATGGAGCCATTTTCTTATTTTCACACTCCCATAAAGTTATCTTTTAATGCCTTTTGGAAACGTAATAGCGCAGAATGAAGTGAAGCAGCATCTTGTTGAGTTAGTTCAACACAACAGGTTAAGCCATGCGTTACTTTTTTTGGGCCCTGAAGGAAGTGGCGTATTGCCTTTGGCACTGGCATTTTCACAATATGTAGTTTGCGATAAGACCTCGCCTCAGGCTTCACTCCAGTTGGACAAAGAGCCATCCTTGTTTGGCAATACGCCGGGTCCAGTGGCTATCAGCCACCCGTTACCAGATGCCTGCGGGGTTTGCCCCTCCTGCATTAAATCCCAGCAGTTCATACATCCTGATATCCATTTTTCCTACCCTGTCATACCAAAAAAATCCGGCGATAAGCCTGTAAGCACAGATTATATTTCTGAATGGAGAGAATTTATTACGCAATACCCTTATGGCAATGCATTTGACTGGCTGCAGTTTATTGGTGCAGAAAACAAGCAAGGCAATATCACCGCGAACGAATGCAACGACATCATCAGAAAGCTGAGCCTTAAAAGTTTTGAGAGTGGTTACAAAATTGTTCTGTTGTGGATGCCCGAATATCTGGGCAATGAAGGCAATAAATTGTTAAAGCTAATTGAAGAGCCGCCACCGGATACCTTGTTCATACTGGTAGCAGAAAATGAATCCTCCATGCTACCCACTATTGTTTCCAGAACCCAACTCATAAAAATTCCTTTACTTGATGTAAAAGATATTGAAACCGCATTAACCCTGCGTGCTAAAATATCTCATGAAAAGGCCAGTCAAATCGCATCGATCAGTGAAGGCAATTATAGAGAAGCCTTGCAGCTCCTGCAACACGCAGAAGAAGACTGGCAGGGACTACTGAGAGAATGGCTGAATGCCATACTCAGAACAGGACCCGCCGCACAAGTCAAGTGGATTGACGATGTGAGTAAGCTCGGAAGGGAAAGGCAAAAACAATTCCTACGCTATTTCAACCATTTGCTGGAGCAGGCTATTCGCCTGCGGGTAATGGAGGAGCAACAGTCGCGCATACCGGAAAATGAAAAGGATTTTGCGATCCGCCTCAATAAGATCGCCGATATTTCCCAGCAGCAAGCTATCATTGAAGAATTGGATAAAGCAACGTATTATATAGAAAGGAACGCACATGCTAAGATGCTTTTTCATGCCCTTACTATAAAACTATATCACATCATTGCGCATAAAACTGTGGCAGTTGTAAATTAATCAATCGCATTATCTTTGCTTCATGATGCGCTTTCATTGTCTGCAACATGTTCATTTTGAAACGCCCGGCAACATGGAAGCCTGGATAAAGCAAAGGGGGCATTCTATTTCTTTCACTCATTTTTTTAAGGATGCACGCTTGCCTTCTTTAAATGATTTTGACGCGATCATGATCATGGGAGGACCAATGAGCGTGCATGATGAACATGCTTTTCCGTGGTTGAAAAAGGAAAAAGAATTTATTGCCATGGCAATAAAAGCAAACAAAAAAATACTCGGTATTTGTCTCGGTGCACAATTAATAGCTACTGTGCTTGGAGCAAAAGTTTACAACAGCAAGGAAAAGGAAATTGGCTTCATGCCCGTGCATTTTACTGAAAATGCTTACCAGAATAAACTCTTCAAAGGTTTCAAAGCAGAAGAAATGGTTTTGCACTGGCATGGTGAAACCTTTGCTTTACCAGAAGGTGCAATTCTTTTGGCATCTACTGAGACTTGTACAAATCAGGCTTTTGCTATTGGCAAAAATATAATCGGCTTGCAGTTTCATTTGGAGGTGACCCATGAGATCCTAAGAAATTTGGTCAAGCACGAAGGCCACGAGTTAGTCCCTGCAGCTTTTATTCATTCTGGAGAAAAGATTTTGAAAGAATTAGGTTACCTCGAACGGAATAAAACTATATTATTCAACCTACTAGACACGTTTTTTGATCCATCATTAAAAGGGCAGAAGGCGCTCCTAAGGGCTGGATGAAAAAATTGGCTGTTGGGTCTTGCCAATCTGGGGACTGACTTACTTAAAACTATTTCTATGGATTTTTCTACCATCACCGGCTCTGTAGGCGTCACGCTTTTGCTCGTGGCATTCTTTTTGAATCTGTTCAAATTCATTTCTCAAGAAGGTCTTTTATATATTGTCCTTAATATTATAGGCGCAGGATTATCCTGTTATGCTTCAATGCTTATTCATTACATGCCTTTCATAATCCTGGAAGGAACATGGTGTATGGTGGCAGTAGCTGCGTTTGTTAAAAAAGTGGTCACTTCCTGAACATTCTTATAAATAGCAGATTTCATACTATATTTGTTGATGGCTTTAATTGAAGCCTGTGAAAAGAAGCAAGTCCCGAACCCGGCGATTGAAGAGTGAGTATGATGAGAGAAATTCTAAAATATTTTTAAGCGAGTTATTTTGCACAAACATATTTCATATTGTGGCTTTCATTTTTGTCGCACCCTGGCGGGGCAAGCGATGAGTCCAGCCATAGCAGCTTGTTGCATTCGCTCGGCGCAATATAGCGCTCCAAATCCAGGAGCGTGCGACGCAATTAAAATCTAATAGAATTCTTCTGCCGGCTTCCAACTACTTGATCTTTTCCTTTTTAGTTTCATTTGTAATTTTTAATCGGATATGGGATGTAGCAACTGCGGAACTGCCGATGGAAAGCCATCTGGATGTAAGAGTAACGGTGGCTGCAGCACAGGAGGGTGCAACCGCATGAATGTGCATGACTGGCTGGCGAACCTGCCTTTTAGTGACGATACCTGCAGGGTCGTAGAGATCAGTTTTAACAATGGCAGCAGAAAAGATTTTTGCCGCAATGCGACCACGCATTTTTTTGAGAAAGGCGATATGGTGAGCATTGAAGGTGTCAGCGGTTTTGATGTGGGCATGGTCTCCCTTACCGGAGAAGCCGTGCGGCTGCAAATGAAAAAGAAAGGTTATGAAGAAAATAATCCTGACATAAAAAAGATTCTGCGCCGCGCCAGTGACCGCGACCTTGAGGTGCTGCAACTGAATAAAAAACGGGAGCGTGATGTTTTGGTAAGGGCCCGCGCTATTGCGCACCAGTTGAATTTAGATCTCAAAATGAGCGAAGTAGAGATCCAAGCAGATGGGAGGAAAGCCACGTTTTTCTATATCGCAGATGACCGAGTGGATTTTCGTGAGCTGATTAAAATTTATGCGGGTGAATTCAGGGTGAAGGTGGAGATGAAACAGATCGGCGCCAGGCAGGAAGCTGCAAAAGTAGGTGGCATCGGAAGTTGCGGGCGTGAACTTTGCTGCAGCACATGGCTGACTGACTTTAAATCGGTGAACACCACCGCGGCACGTTATCAAAATCTTTCTATCAACCAAACCAAATTAAGCGGCCAGTGCGGCCGTCTGAAATGCTGTTTAAATTATGAGCTTGACACCTATTTGGATGCCTTGCAAAATTTTCCTGACAATACAGACACTTTGCAGGTTGCTAAAGGAAATGCGCTACTTATAAAAAAAGATATTTTCAGGAGCCTGATGTGGTATGTGCTGCCGGACAGCAGCAAGCAATATCCAATAACGATTGAGCGCGCAAAGAAAATCAGGCAATTGAATATACAAGGCACGATCCCAGAAGGTTTGGAGCCTGTAGAAGTGAGTACTGGCAAACCTAAAGAATCCGAAGGCGGCTTTGTGGATTTAGTAGGTCAAATCAGTTTAAAGACTCTAGAAAAATCAGATAGGAAAAAAAGACATACGCCTCCACCTAACAGGCAGCAAAACCAATCACCGCCAAGAAATAGGAGAAGATAGAAAAGCAGTGAGAGAGAGAGAGAGGAGAAATCCAAAATGGATAACAGGAGAAGGCCCCCGAATTATCAACGCATTTCTTTTGCAATCGCTAATCGGTAAGGATTGATTTTTCATGAGATGCATAGGCTTCGCAAAATGGTGACATCTAAAAATCTTTCGTTAACTTTTACAAACCATCTTTTGATATAAAGATGGTTTATTACTTTTAAGCATATTGGCTGCATGAAGAAATTTATCATGAAAATGTTTTGGATTTTAGGTTTTATTCTTTTGTTATGGGTCATCCTTGCGCAAAGCTGTCTGACTATGCGACAGCCGGATAGTGACGCAAAGAAAAAATTTGAACAAGATGGAGTACCGTTGACTACTGCAACTATTCTCGTTGACGGGCATCATCTGCATTATGTTAAGACTGGCAATGATTCTTTGCCAACTTTATTTTTTGTACATGGTACGCCGGGATCTTGGGATGCATTTGAAAACTATTTGAAAGACAAGGATTTGCTGCAAAGATTTCGAATGGTATCCATTGATAGGCCGGGCTTTGGTTACTCTGATTACGGAAAGCCTGAACATTTGGCAAAACAATCGGAGCTGATCAGTCCTTTATTCACTGTCCTAAATAACCACAAGCCCATGTTCCTTGCAGGCCACTCCCTTGGCGGCCCGATGGTTGTGAAACTGGCCGCTGATAACCCAACGGCTTTTTCCGGGGTGGTGATTATTTCCGGCTCTATTGACCCTGGGGAAGAAAAACCAGAAAAGTGGCGGCCCATATTATATAAAACACCACTCACGTATTTTGTACCGGGCGCCATGCGGCCATCCAACGAAGAACTTTGGTATTTGAAAAAGGATCTGGTCGATTTGAAAAATGATTTCCCGAAAATAACCTGTCCTGTTTATTTCATTCATGGCGCGATCGATACGTGGGTGCCCCCTGGCAATATAGAATATGGAAAGAAATTACTGGTGCATTCAAGCCATGTTGAGCAAATGCTGATCCCCGGAGCAAATCATTTCATTCCCTGGACAAAATTTAACGAAATAAAGCAAGTGTTGTTAAAATTATATTGAATCTTTTGTTGATAACAACCGGCATGATAAATTCGTTTTGATATTTCGTAGATTTGCATATCCTAAATCTTATAATTATGGCACTATTTAAATCCGGTAATCCGGCTCTTAACGAGAAAGTATTTCAGAACTCCATGGTGGTATCCGGAGAAGAAGTGATGACTGAAAGAGGAACGCTTAATAAATTTTTCTTTTTGTCGCTCATGGTAATGGCCTCCGCTTCGTTTACATGGAGCTCTTTTGGCCAAGGGAAAAACGTGATGCCCTGGATGTTGGTTGGCGCTTTTGGTGGGTTTGCTGTGGCTATTGTTGTTAGCTTTAAAAGGGAATGGTCTTCTTATCTTTCCCCATTATATGCTTTACTGGAAGGTCTTTTTATTGGCGGTCTTTCTGTTGTGGTAAATAATGCATTTGCAAAATCATATCCCGGAATTGTAATGCAGGCCGTGCTGCTCACGTTCGGCGCCGTCATTGCAATGTTCCTGTTATATCGCTTCCGCATTATCAAAGCGACTGAAAAATTCAAATCAGTGATATTGACCGCTACTGCAGGTATTGCAATTTTTTACGTCCTCGCAATGGTTTTGCGCATGTTCCATATTGACATCGCTTTTCTACATGAAGGGTCAGCCCTTGGCATTGGCTTCTCTCTGGTAGTGGTTGCAATTGCTGCCCTCAATCTAATCCTTGATTTTGATATGATCGAGCAGGGTGCTGCGGTGGGTGCACCAAAATATATGGAATGGTATTGTGCGTTCGGACTGCTTGTAACCATCGTTTGGTTGTATGTAGAGATTTTGAGGCTGTTAATGAAACTTGCGGACAGAAGATAATCAACAGTAATTTTAAAAAATCTTAATCCGGAGTCAGCGCTCCGGATTTTTTTATTCTCCAACATGTCGATTATCCCTTATTGTTGAAAAAGTAGAGCATTTCTCTTGCAAATTATGCTATCATTTCTCCTTTGGCGGAATACTGATGGCTCTCTATGCAAGATCCCGCTAGTTTTTGCAACAATATTACTTTTACAATGTTATCTTGTCGGTCCGCAAAAAAAACCGACCATCATCAACCAAAAATGGGTATCAACGAGAAAAGAAATGCCCCACATTTCTGCGGAGCATTTCTTTATTCAGGATCAAAAATGACTATCAGAACCAACTACCAATCCAAGTCTCACTCGCGCTTGCCCCCAGTTTCCTCCTTCTCTTAGCCACCTTCACACGATGCGCAATCATGGTTATAAAAATCAACGGGATGAATATCAAAGTCAATGGCGGGATGCCGAGCATTGAAATCCACTTACCACCATACATTTTACGCATGGGGCGTTTCAATCTCAATGCGATTAAATACATGCTTGGAACAATTACCAGCGTCATAAAGAATGCAAATGCAAGACCGAATATAATTGTCCATGACAAAGGTTTCCAGAACACGGCGCTAAAACCACCGAAAAATATATGCGGGTTCAAGTCAGCTAGAAGCGTAACAAAATTCAGGTTCAACCCTATAGCAAGTGGTATCAATGCAAGTATTGCTGCCAATGCGGTAAGGAGAACCGGAATAATGCGTGTCTTGCCTGCCTGTATAACGGCTTCCCGTATACGTAAACCACGGCTATGTAATACATCCGCAAAATCAATTACCAGGATACCATTCTTCACTACAATGCCAGCAAGGCCAACAATCCCCAATCCAGTCATCACCACTGATATCTCCATTTTCGAAATTCCAAAACCAAGAAGCACACCAATCACGCTGAACAAAATTTCAGTTAAAATAATCACTGATTTACTAATAGAATTGAATTGGAGAACCAGGATGAATAATATCAGCATGAGGGCAATGATCAATGCTTTAAAAAGAAATGCCCCCGTTTCTGCCTGCTGTTTTCCTTCGCCGGTTTGGGTAATGGTAACGCCAATTTCTTTTCCTCTGAATGCATCGATTGCTTTTCTGAGATCA
>DATMMJ010000072.1:0-6877 GCA_035569795.1 Puia sp.
AAAAACAGAAATAAACAATCGGCAAATGGTTTTGCCCAAAAACACTTCCATATTCATGCGCTGCATTGGAAAAATCCTCCCAGTAAAAATCCAAATCCGAGAAAAATGATCTCCCCTGGATGGGGGAAAATTGCATTGCGTAATATCCTTTCAGGGTATTCCATCCGTGTACGGGAATAAATAACAATATTGGGAGCAACAAATTTTTTTAAATGAAAGCATTAACATTATCATCGTTTGGAAGTTCTGATGTGCTTGAATACAAAGAAGTAAAAGACCCTGATTTACAGGGCAATGAGATATTAGTGGAAATGAAGGCTATCGGGTTAAATTTTGCGGATTTGATGAGAAGAAATGGAGTTTACCCGATGAGAGGAACTGGACCATATATCAATGGTTTTGAAGGAGCAGGTATCATTAAGGACAATAATGGCCATGCTGAATTTAAAATAGGCGATAGAGTCGCATTCGCTGATGTCCCTTTTGCAAATGCACATTTAGTTGCTGTTCCATTTGACAACCTAATTCCATTGCCTAGTGAAATAAGTTTTGAAACCGCTGCATCAATAATGTTGCAAGGCTTAACGGCCCATTTCTTAACATCCGACAGTCACAAAATAAAACAGGGGGAAACTGTGCTAGTTCATGCAGCTTCAGGAGGCGTGGGGCAATTGCTTATACAAGTGTGTAAAATATTAGGTGCAAAAGTAATTGGCCTGGCTTCTTCTGAAAGCAAAAAACAAATTGCGCTTTCTTTAGGTGCAGACACAGTTTTTTTATATTGCGAGGACTGGGAAAAAAAAGTTTTAGAAATATGCCCTAACGGGGTTGACGTAGTATATGAAAGTATTGGAACGACAATGGAATCCAGTCTTGCAGTAACAAAAATTTTAGGACAAGTGGTTCTTTTTGGCCTTGCTGGCGGAAAATTAGAATTGGGAAATCCTTTATGGATTATTGCACATTCAAAGACAATCACAGGCGGCGATTTATGGAACTACCTTATATCAAGAGATGAAAGGTTAAAAAGGTCAAAAACATTTTTTGATTGGGTTATTGAAGGAAAAATAAAAGTTTCAGCACCAACTATATTCAAATTATCAGAGGGTAAAAAAGCTCATGATTTTATGGAGGGTAGACATAGTACGGGAAAAGTATTGATGATACCTGATTAAAGATTAATCACTAAACTCAGTAAGAATAGACATCCTAAATTCAAAATAATTCAGCGTATTAATTCAGTTTAAAAATAAATTTTTCGCCATATCACTTTAAATTTTTAAAATGAATGTTCATATATTCCAAGATGCTGGGGAATTGGGCAGAGCTGCGGGGTCTGCTGCTGCACAATTAATCCGCGAAATTATCGAAGCAAATGGTACGGCTAAGATAATATTAGCAACTGGCGCAAGTCAGTTTGAAACGCTAAATCAACTGGTATCGGAAAAGACCATTGACTGGAGTAAGGTAATTATGTTTCATCTGGATGAGTACATCGGCTTACCTGTTACGCACCCCGCAAGCTTTAGAAAATATTTGCAGGAAAGATTTTTATTAAAAGTACCGTCTTTAAAAAATAGCTATTTAATAAATGGAGAGACAGATGCAAAGAATGAATGTGGCCGCCTTAAGGATTTGATTATCAAACATACCGTGGATGTAGCTTTAGTAGGCATTGGGGAAAACGGGCATCTGGCTTTTAATGACCCTCCAGCGGATTTTACGACGGAAGAGCCTTATATTATTGTGGCATTAGACGAAGCCTGTAGAAAACAGCAATTGGGAGAAGGGTGGTTTAAGTCTATAGAAGAAGTGCCCCGTTATGCAATTAGTATGTCGATAAAGCAAATCTTAAAATCGAAATATGTTATTTGTTCGGTGCCTGACAGCAGAAAAGCAATTGCTGTAAAAAATACATTAGAACAGCCAGTGAGTAACCTTTATCCTGCAAGTATACTGAAGTTGCACCCCAATTGCATTTTATATCTTGATAAATCTTCTTCTTCACTGCTTTCAGTTAATAAAGATGCATAAATAAATGGCAAACAACGTGATATCAGCCACTGTAGAAGTAAGCAGTTTAACCAAGCGGAGCAATTTTCTTTCTATACTCATCATCGGAATGTTATTTTTTATTTTTGGTTTTGTGTCATGGGTAAATGCTATTCTGATCCCTTATTTTAAAATAGCATGTGAGCTTACCAATTTTAAATCGTACCTCGTAACCTTTGCATTTTATATTTCTTATTTTATTATGTCAGTGCCATCAGCCTATCTTTTAAAAAAAGTGGGATTTAAAAAAGGTATGATGATGGGCTTTTGGGGAATGGCTCTGGGCGCTTTTATTTTTGTGCCTGCCGCTTTAACAAGAACATATGGAATATTCCTTAGCGGTCTTTTTACGATTGGTGCTGGCCTTGCAGTGTTACAAACAGCCGCCAACCCATATATCACTGTTTTAGGCTCCAGAGAAAGAGCGGCTCAGCGGTTTAGCATCATGGGTATTTTTAATAAAAGCGCCGGCATTATTGCACCACTGATATTCGCAGCAGTTATTTTAAAAGCTACCGATACTGATTTATTTAAGGAACTGGGCACAATGAATGATGCAAACAAAAATGCTGTTTTAGATGAACTGATACGGAGAGTTATTCTTCCTTATACGTTCGTAGGTTTGGCACTGCTTGCACTGGGGTTAATGGTTCGGTATTCTCCGCTTCCTGAAATCAATACCGAACTTGAAAGCCATGAGCTTGAAACAGCTAACTGCAGCAAAAAAAACATATTTCAGTTTCCTCATTTGATTCTTGGAGCTGTAGGCATCTTTCTGCACGTAGGCACCCAGGTTATTGCAATTGATACTATTATAGGATATGCCAGCTCCATGCAAATAAATTTAATTGAAGCCAAAATATTTCCTTCATATACGCTCTTTGCAACGATATGCGGTTACATGCTCGGCATAATTTGTATCCCGAAATTTATAAAGCAGGTAAATGCTTTAAGGCTATGTACATTATTGGGAACAATATTTACACTGCTCATCATCTTTACAAATGGGAAGGTCAGTTTTTTAGGACATACTACCGATATTTCTATCTGGTTTGTTGTTCTATTAGGATTTGCCAATTCAATGGTATGGGCAAGTATATGGCCACTGGCCCTGGATGGATTGGGAAGATTTACAAAACTGGGCGCTTCGATAATGATTATGGGTTTATGTGGAAACGCTATACTACCGCTTCTCTATGGGTGGCTTGCTGATCACTATACCGTCCGGCTTGCCTACTGGATATTATTTCCCTGTTATATTTATCTTGTATTCTATGCATTTTATGGACACAAAATAAGAAGATGGACAGTCAGCAATCAATAAAAATATTTAACGGAAAAGTAATCACCCCTGATAAAATTATTGATGGTGGGGCAATCCTTATTGCAGCAAATATAATTACTGCCGTCAGTGAAAAGAACATGGAGGTATCAAATGCCATTGAAATAGATGCAAAGGGGAAATACATCTCCCCCGGTTTTATAGATATTCATGTACATGGGGGTGGCGGATACGATTTTATGGATGGCAATGAAAAAGCTTTTTTAAAAATTGCAGAAACGCATGCAAAATATGGCACTACTGCCATGTCGCCTACTACCCTTACCAGTACAAAGGAGGAGATACTCCAGATACTGGATGTGTATGAAGATGCCAACCGCAATAATATAAATGGTGCACAATTTCTTGGTATGCACCTGGAAGGACCATACTTTGCAATGAACCAGCGGGGAGCGCAAGACCCCCGGTATATCAGAGACCCCGACCCGGAAGAGTATAAAGATATATTGTCACATTCTTCCTTTATCAAACGCTGGAGCGCTGCGCCTGAGTTAAAGGGGGCAATTGAGTTTGGAAGATACATGAAATCAAAAGGAGTGTTGCCTGCAATAGCACATACTGATGCCATTTATGAAGACGTGATAAAAGCATTTGAAAATGGATTTACACTGGCTACTCATTTATATTCCGGTATGTCAGGTGTCACGCGAAGAAATGCGTTCCGGTATGCAGGTGTTATAGAGAGCGCTTATATCATCGATGATATGGATGTAGAAATTATTGCAGATGGGGTTCATCTCCCCGCTCCATTATTGAAATTGGTATTTAAAATAAAAGGCGCAGACCGCACGGCATTGATAACTGATGCGATGAGGGCAGCAGGGACTGATACAAAAGAAAGCGTTTTAGGTAATATAGACAACGGGCTAAAAGTAATTGTAGAAGATAGTGTAGCCAAGTTGCCCGATCGTAGCGCATTTGCAGGAAGTATAGCAACCGCCGATAAGTTGGTAAGGACCATGATTTCTATGGCTGGAGTTTCATTAATGGACGCGGTAAAAATGATGACGGTTACACCTGCCCGAATTTTGGGAATAACGGATAAAAAAGGAGTACTGGCAGTTGGTAAAGATGCGGATATTGTAATTTTTGACGGCAACATTACTATTGCAATGACAATGATAAAAGGAAAAATAGTATATAGTGGGTAGCATTAGAAATTTCGTACCCTCTGACCATGTATTTTCGCTGCTAACTTACCACTATGAGTTATAATTTATTAAGCAATACCAGACCTCCGCTCCCATTGAATGTTGGAGCGAAAACCTATGGTCAGGTTAGAGTAAAAAAGGGTAGTCTCTTCTTCGCGGAATTAGATGATCAACCTTAGCGAATTTTCCAGGCACAGCGACGTATTCCAAATTGCGATATATGCATCTAAACGTCCCTCACACGTCCCCCATTATAGCAGAATTCCCCGCAGACATAATGCCAGCAAGGATTGTAGAATTTGAACCTGTACCGCGTAGGGGAATCGAACCCCTCATTCATCCGTGAAAGGGATGCGTCTTAACCGATTGACCAACGCGGCGTTTACTCAGTTGCCTTTGCGTTTTTTTTCGCGAAAGGAGTGCAAAGATATAGGCATGGACAAAATTTGCCAAAACTTTTTAGGGAGTAAATAAAGCACTCTATAATGTATCTGCTGCAGATGTGTGTATGCAACGATGAACTACAATATTGTTTAGCTGTTAACTAAAAAATTACACCAAAAAAATAAAGCAATATCGTAACTTTGCAGCCTTAAATTAAAATCTCAAATTGTTAAACTATGAGCACAGTTAAAGTTGCGATCAATGGTTTCGGAAGAATTGGCCGTTTGGTTTACCGTCAGATTTACAAAATGGATGGCATTGATGTGGTTGCGATTAATGATCTCACAAGCCCTAAAGTGCTGGCACATTTGCTTAAGTACGATAGCGCGCAAGGCCGGTTTGACGCGGATGTGAAATCTACAGAGAACTCTATCATTGTGAATGGTGAAGAAGTAAAAATATATACTCAAAAAAATCCCGCTGAAATTCCCTGGAAGCAACATGACGTAGATGTCGTGCTGGAATGCACCGGTTTTTTTACCGACAAAGCAAAAGCAGAAGCCCATATTACGGCAGGGGCGAAGCGCGTCGTTATTTCTGCGCCGGCTACGGGTGAGATGAAAACGATCGTGTTCAACGTAAATCATGATATTTTAGATGGCACCGAAACAGTGATCAGTTGTGCATCCTGCACAACGAACTGTTTGGCGCCAATGGCAAAAGTGCTAGATGATAATTACGGCATTTCCATGGGTTTAATGACAACCATTCATGCTTACACCAATGACCAGAACACCCAAGATGCGCCGCACCCAAAAGGCGATTTAAGAAGAGCACGTGCTGCCGCTCACAATATTGTTCCAAACAGCACAGGCGCCGCAAAAGCCATTGGTCTTGTCTTACCGGCCCTAAAAGGAAAGTTAGATGGCAATGCCCAACGTGTCCCAACCTTAACGGGCTCATTGACCGAGTTGACAACCATTTTGAGCAAAAAAGTGACTCCGGAACAAATAAATGCAGCCATGAAGGCTGCCAGCAACGAAAGTTTTGGCTACACAGAAGATGAAATCGTAAGTAGTGATATTATCGGTACAACCTATGGTTCATTGTTCGATGCAACACAGACAAAGGTGTTGACAGTTGGTGAGCACCAATTAGTTAAAACGGTGAGCTGGTATGATAACGAGATGAGTTATGTTAGCCAGTTGGTACGCAGTGTTAACTATTTTGCGAAATTGATCTCAAAGTAATTTTGTTTTAGCGCAAAGGGACAAAGCCGGAAGGACAAGCGATGATTTACTGCCCCGCGCTTCGACGTCTTTGCATGAAACATTCCCTCAAAAGTTAATCTCTTGTTTTGGGTAATGCCATTTCTACATGGAAGAAACGTGCGCGTATTGCGCTACGGATAATATCCAAAAAATTTTTTCAAGTATTTGGTACATTGAATATTCTTTTTCAACCAAATGAGAAATTCTGTATTAAAAAAGGGTATCACCACACCGGTAGTGCAAATGATTTTGATGATACTTCCAATACAGACGAATGGCAGCAAGAAGTGTATATTTTAGCAAAGGATTTACTGACTGAAAAAGGATTTCAGTCAGTTATTGACATCGGTTGTGGCTCTGGCTATAAATTGATTCATTATTTTGGCTCTTATAAAACAATCGGGATAGAAGTAGGCAAGACCTACCATTGGTTGAAACACAACTACGCCAGGCGTGAATGGTTGCTATTTGATGAGACTAATCCCACAACCTTGCACACCGATTTGATTATTTGCTCCGATGTGATTGAGCATATTAAAAACCCTGATTCATTGGTTGCTTTTATCAGAGGTATTCATTCAAAGCAGATCATTTTCAGTACACCAGAAAGAAATGGGATTGCTGGTAAAAAAGATTATGGACCTCCGGAGAACCTATATCATTATCGCGAGTGGAAT
>DATMMJ010000073.1:0-9902 GCA_035569795.1 Puia sp.
CCTAATGGGGAAGATTTAAGTATAACTGACGAAAATTCGCTGACAGAAATGTATGCAAAAACATTCAAAGGTAGAATAACGCTAACTGGCAAATTTTAATAACTATATAAAAAATATAAATTGATATATCTGACTACCTGAATTAAAAAAACTTAATTACTGATTTTCTCAAAAGCTAAAATATGTGCCTTCATCCGACGCTCGGCAACTAGCTACCGAAAGAAATACTATCATTGTTACCGGATATTTGATCAAGGGGTATTCGATTGTCAGAGTGAATTCATTTATAGTTTTAGTTTCAGTAAACCAATGATCCTTGGAAAATTTGCCGGCTAAATAATCTTGGAGCTCTTGAATAAATCTGCGGGCAATAGACTGCAAGTTGGGTTATCCATAACATACCTTATTGGCTTTGGTCAGGGTCACTATTTTTATTTTTTAATCCAGGTATAACATGTCAAAAACAAGCGAGTTCGGAAAGGTTTACCAGTTTGGCCAATACGGATCAGGAAATTACGGGCTTGTATTATATGATTTTGATATTGGGAGCTCCGTTCTAAAGCAAGAGCACAAAAGATTTCTTGATTCAAGAATTATTCCGTTTATAATTGCCGATCCCACGGGCTACGACGTGGCAATTATTGGATATGCAAGCCGCAGATGGAAGATTGCAGCAAATAGCCAAGCAGCGTTTGAGAATAATCAGAATCTTGCGCAAGATCGCGGCTATGCTGCTTATGATTATATTTTAAGTAAAATCCCATCAGGGTTAAATTTCAAATTGGCAAGGCAGGTTCAGATGTACAAGGAAAATTATTCGGTTTTCCCGGAAGATGAGCGGGAACGGGCCGTAAGTGTTCGCTTGTCGGGTAATTACATCCCTGATGTAAAAGAAATCCCGGTTCCCAACTGGACCAAAGAATTCGATATTAAACTTATCGCCGGGCTTGGAGTAAATGCTTCAGTGCCGTCCGTACCAGGCGCATCTCTTGGAATCGATCACCTTATTTTTGAGATCAAGAATACCAAAGGTGCAACATGTATGTACAAATTCTATGATCTTAATTTGGGTGCCGGCATTCCAGTTAGTGATATACTTAGTGCGGCAAGTGGTAGCTGGACGCCCGGACCTCCTTCCCACTTTACAACTAAATTATACATGCCCGTTGATTGCTTTTATGGCGAAGCTGTTTTAATGCAGGACCCTGGTATATCTGCAAATAGAGTTTCGGTTTTAGGAAATATCTATCTCTCTTTGAAGCCCGCGGTATTTGACCTCCCGCAAATGTTCGACCTCAAAAAAATTGATCCAGATCCAATTACCATGAGCAGTGGGAATGGCTTCCAATTTAACCTAGGGCTCAATTTTGGCTTTCCTGGCAAATTTGAAAAATTTGGCAGTACTTGAAATGAAAGCATCTTGAAGTGTGTACCTATTGCAGTCGATAGCAATTTCGGGTTATTTGTACCCACCCCGCCACGTCATAAATCACTCGTTGCTCCATCTCTTCGCTTTTGCTGGAAACTGGTTGGCTTTAAGCATAATAGGGTTGAATTTCACTTGCAGAGATCCTTCAATACCAGGGTACCAAATATGAATTTTGACAAAATAGCCTACCCCGCAATTATGCGTTTAATTTTCAGGTGTTTTCACTTTGGATATGCAATTAAATTATTGTATTTTTATTTCTCTCCATATCCCTTAGAAAATAATTCATAATTATTGTTCAAGACTTTCAAGACCAGAACTTTTGAACCTCGTATCTATGCCCGCTCAGTGTTTTAAGATTAACTAATTGACAGTAAATGTTTTCTCTAAAAACTAAGTGAATGCAGCTTGAATATTATTCTCTTCCCCTATCATTGGAGCGGATCATGAACCGGCAGGAGCACCCTAAAACCTCATTACAGCAATCTGTTCTACAACACCTGCACCTTTTGGTCACGACTGCTCTGGGGGAATTCCCTGCCGATCAGGAGTTCGGCTGCAGCATCTGGGACCATGATTTTGATAACGTGACGAGCGCCCATAAACTAAAAGAGCTGATCAGGCAATCCTTGCTGCAGGCTATTCAGCGATATGAAAAACGAATTTCTAATATTCGGGTGGAGTTAATGATTCTGCAGGAAGAGCTTCAGGAGCGGAGCCAAGGCAGCAGCCGGGTAAAAAAAAGGATTGATATTTCCGTGACCAGCACACTGCAGTCTACCAATGAGCGACTGAATTTTAAAGATAGTTTCTTTGTAGGTCCATTATCTTATTAATATTCAATAAGTTATGCAGGAATCAAAAGAACATATAAAGACCCGGATGCTGAAAAATGCGGCCCGTGCGTGGGGAATTGAAGAAACAGGATCTGAAAGCAATTTTGATCCACTTGTCTCCATGCTGCTATCAGCTTGTTCGGTTGAACTAGAAAAAGTTTCTGGCGAAATTCAGGCATCGCGTGCAAGGGTGCTGGAAAGACTGGTCCAGTTACTATCGCCGGATGCGCTGACTGGCGCGCTGGCATCACACGCCGTTGTTTCTGCCACGCCCGTTGAAAAAACATTTGAATTGCCTGAAGATGATCAATATTACATCAATCGAAAACAACCCGGTGTAACCGAAAATGAGGAACAGGTATGGAAGGACATTTTTTTCTCCCCAACTGCTTCCTTCCGGGTGAATCGTGCTTCCGTCCGTTTTCTTGCCACTGGCAATACTTTGTATAAAGTCAATAGCAGCATCAACAAAGAAATGATAGCACAATCCGAGGGTGGAAAAGAATTGCCATCATGCAGCTTGTGGTTGGGCATTGACGAGCCAACGGTGAGTCTGAAAAATACCTTGTTTTATTTTGACATCCGTAATGATGCACAGCGACAATTATTTTATCACCAGCTGCCCAAAGCCGTCTGGTATTGGAACGATCAGGTAATATCTCATTTGTCTGGGTATGGGAACCGCTCGATTAGCGGCGAGCAATTGAATTTTGAAAATGTGCTGTCTGGGGAGGATGATGTTTGTGGCAAAATGAAAAAGCATATTAATGCCTTTTATAAACCAAATTTTATCACCCTCTTAGACGACAAAAATCTCACCTCCGGCGAAGACAATACGTTATTATCAGCAATGATCGCTGAAACATTTACTGGTAAAACAGCAAAATTATTACAGCAACAACCCTTGCGCTGGATCTGTATTGACTTTCCGCAAACTATCAACAGCAGGATATTACAGGATGTAGTCTGTGCGATGAACTGTTTCCCCGTTTTTAACAGGCGGCTGCACAAAATAAACTATCGCCTGCAGGAAGTAGTCAATATCATTCCTTTGCAAACGGAGGATGTTTTTTTAGGCCTCGAGGAAATCAGCAATGATGAAGGGAAAATTATGAACTCAAAAGAGATCCAAAAAAATGACGATGCTGCTGCGAGTTTTTTAATGCGCAACGGAGGAGTTGGCCGTTTCGATGAAAGAGATGCCTCGTCAATCGTTGATTACCTGCTGCAGTTGCTCAGGGACGAAACTGCTGCATTTTCTGCGTTGGGCAATGATTTTATGAACAATGAAATGAAACAATTGCAACAGATAATCAATAAGCTGGAGCAAAGGCTTTTTTCACAACAAATGACACGTGAGCAAATCCCTTATTTGATTATCAGAAGTAATTCAAAAGCGCATTGGCAAAATGTTTTTATAAATTACTGGAGTACCTGCGGTGCAGATGCAAATAATATAAAAGCCGGGAATGTACTGCATGTATATAAAGGAAGCACCCTCCGTAATAATCAGGTGCTGCTTGTGACTGCTACTGTGGGAGGCCGCGATAGGCTGAGCACCACCGAAAGCGTCCTTGCTTATAAGAGCGCGCTACTTTCAAAAGAGCGGCTTATAACAACAGAGGACATTAAAACATTTTGCCACTTCAAACTTGGAGAAAGAGTAAAGAAAATTGAAGTGAAAAAAGGGATCATGGTCCATCCTGACCAGCAGAAAGGGTTTATGAAAACGATTGATGTCGAAATCGAAATAAAGAGAAAAGATTATCTGGAAATGATGGAAAACGGTGAGGTTAATTTTTGGGTTGATAGCCTCAAGTTATTACTAGAGGAAAAATCGGCGGCCATGCTGCCCTATCGAGTATTCATTCAACAGGCAGCATGATAAATCACCTTACATTAAAATGAAGAAAAATAATCTTATCGAACGATTGCAGGATGAAATAGCAAATAGCAGTGCTGATGTCAAGGCAGAGGTGCAACTAGCCTTTGCTTTGGAAAAAGGCTTGCAAATGGATGATTTCATGATAAGCTGTGACAAACGTTTTAACAGAGAGTACAGCAAAGACATCGTGTCCGCAGATCTGAAAGAAGTTGCGGGTTTGCAAAACATATTGAACATCCATCTTTCCCGCAGTGGTATCTATGACCTGCTGCCGGAAGGCCTTTTCTTTCAAACTCCCAAAAGGTCTTCAAAGAATTTTATGGGTGCTGATATGGCATCTGATTATAAGCAGAACAAGAAAAAAGAAGAGCAGATCCGACATTTCTTTATCCCTTTTGAAAACGATTTTTTCCTGCAACGATTGGGAATAGAGATACAAGAGATGCTCCTGCTTGAAGGCTTACAATCGGGAATCTTGAATGAATATTTTATGAAATTCTGGGGTTTGCCAGCTACCATTCCAAAGCCTTTTATTGCCCCTTTACTACTGTTGTTACCCTATGCCCATAAAATTGCTGGAAACCTTGAACTGACTGCCCAGTGTCTTGAATTGCTCCTGGGTGAAAATGCCGAGGTGAAAAAGAATTACAATACCATGATTGACGCGCACACGATCAGCCATCCGCCTATTGGCGAAGCGTTGCTCGGACAAGATATGATTTGCGGTGAGAATTTTTGGGATGGGGACCCTGATCTGGAAATTGAAATTGGCCCACTGGAAAATTCAGGTATTGCTGCCTATTTGGAAGGTGGCGGCAGAAGTGTCTTGATGGAAACTTTCATAAGGTTTTTTATTCCCGCCGGGATGGATACTAAAATTACCCTGGTGGTGGCACCAAGCGGACAAAACATGCATCTGGAAAAAGCAGGAGGCCCGATACTTGGGTATTCCAGCACTTTAGGATAAAATCTTAACTCTTTAATTTTAATTGGCAGTATAATAAAAAAAGATTTAATTAGATTCTCTAAACAGTAAAATGGAAAGAGTGATTTCAAGCGAAATAACAAAGTTTTTGTTCTTGCTGGGCGCAGGATCAGTTGCACTGTATTTATTGATAGCAAATCAAATAGGCAAAATACGCGGGGCGTTCAAATCTTATCAGAAAGCGACGCTGGTTTACTTAATAATTGCTCTTTTACTTTTTGCTTTGGTTGCAATTGCTGCTTATCCATCCTTTTTTGAAAGCCCTTTTGCAGCATTCGTTTGTTTTCAGGCATTTTTTTTACTCTTGGGTGCTGCACACATATATTTAATGCCAAACAACCTGAAATGGGCCGAGGACGAAAAATCTTTTGTGCCTGAAATGCTTTTTACTTTCTTAGTTGGCCTTTTTGGGAGTATCAGTTTTTTGATTGTTTACCATCTCATAAATAAGAATAGGCTTGAATATATAATGGCATCGGCTATACTTTTTTTTATCATCCCTTTCTTTTTTTATTATGCTTTTAAAAAGGCAACTGCCATTCCTCCGAAAATTCTGAAGGAATGGTTTTATCCTGTGAGCCAGGAAATAGAAGAACCAGATGACAGTAAAATGAAAAACCTGCTTGTGATCAGTTTTGAATTCAAAAAGCAGCCGGGTGAGCTACGTGTTACCAATTTTCGGGCAAAAGCTCCCACGGACATGGAATTTGGCCAGTTGTTTTATTATTTTATCAATGATTATAACGAGCGTAACCCAAACAATAGAATTCAATATGTAAATGGCGCTGGCGAGCCCCATGGCTGGGTATTTTATAAGAAACCACAATGGCATTCCCTGGTGACGCAATATGTTGACGGGGATAAAACTATTTTCAGTAACCACATTAAAGAAAACGATGTGATCATTTGCACAAGAACTTTGCTGTAAAAATATAGCTTATGGAAGAAAACTTTTTTTTGCCTGTAAATTGGGTTGATGGGATGAAGATCAATAAAACACATTTTATTGCCCAGGATAATGCAACGCTTTATCAATTAGCTCAGAATACCAATTGCCTGCTCAATGAATTAAATTATGGCCTCCTTCCTGTCGGGGATGGAAATTCAGGAGTTAAGATTTTTATTTCAACCGATAACCAAAAAAAATTGCAAGTCCGCATACAAAAGTGCAGGGCTATAACCCCTGGTGGTTATTATATTGAGTTCAATGAAGACATCTCTCTGCAAAGTAAAAACATTGCAGCTCAGGTTGTCAACGAACCTATTACGCTACGTGAGCTTAAGAATAAAGCGATTGAATTTTATATTGTGGTGACAATAAATCCATATAAACGCGTACCGTATGGGACGATGGAATCTGCGGAGATCCCTCCGAGGGTACCCTATTCTGCTCCCTCTTTTTTTATTGATCTGGTGCCGGTAGCAGAAGCAAGAAGAAATGCAATTGGTGCATTTCAGGTGCCCGTTGGCAAAATGTCTATCCAGGACCAAAGTGTTATTTTGCAGGAAGATTATATCCCGCCTTGCACCTCCGTCAGCAGTCATCCGGATTTGCTCGAAATACAGGCAGGGCTCGAACAATTTTACAGTAAAATGGAGCTTTATTCCCTCCAGATTGTCCAAAAGATAATCCAGAAAAAGCAGGCCAATGATATGGCCGTGATCGTGCAAAAGTTGTGCGAGAATATTTGTATGTTTACTGCTTCTGAGCTTGCCGAATTAAAATCCCTTGGTATCATCCAGCCTCCCGTATATGCGGTAAGCAAGGTTTCTTCTTTGTCCAGATTGATGAAAAATACGCTTGACTTTTTTCTTGGTAATGGGAAAGAAGAATTGATAAACTATTTTACAGAATGGTGCAATACCAGCCAGGGGGAGCTGGAAGGCGCAATCATGAACCTTTCCAATCACCAGTATGATCATTTGGATATCAATGATTCTATTGAAAAAATTTCCAAGTTTACAAAGATCGTTTCAAAGCTTTTCTATCAGCTTTCAAGACTGGAGTACATTGGGAAACGCAAAGAAGCTGGCATTTTTGTGAAAGAAGAGGTTGTGCAGAAGGGACAGGAGAACCCTTCGCAAAAGCGCAGGAGCTTTCTTGCTGATTAGTGATTCGCGTATATATTAATGCATTTACAATTTTTAATTCTTAAGGATATGCAACAAGTATTAAACAGCAAAGAAAGAAATGAGGGTCTGCTGAAATTCCTCCTCTTTTTTTTAATTACAATCATCTTAGTGGTGCTGGCAATATTTTTTGATTTCAGGTTGCCCTTAAAAGAAAACAGGGCACTACGCGACAAGGTAAGCTTGCAATTCCAACAGGAAAGTGACCAGCAAAAGTTTGTCAGTAGAATGAATGAGGCTATTGGCCTGCTTGATTCCATCGATAACAACATGGGGAAAAGCGGTAGCGAATTATTCAATACACAGCTTAAGTCTAAGACAAATTATGAAATGGATCCTTTGAAAGAAAGCAGCAGCAATACATACACCTCTATGAACAAGGCGATAATTGACATGCTCAATAGATTATACAAAAAAAATGAAGATTTGCAGCGATTATCCGGTGCTGATGCAAAAATCACTGAGTTGCAAAAACTGGCAGATGATTATAATCAGCGTTATCGCGATGCCCAAGCGGAATTACAGGGATATCGAATACAAAAAGGCTCGGGCAACCAATGAAATGCAAACGTTTATTTTACCCAGGTTCCATGTGAACATAAATAAATATATATACATCCTGCTTCTCTCAAATCTGACCCTGAACGTTTATGCTCAAAAAAAAGATACCCCCAAGGTAAATTTCAATGCCCTGTTTAGTGACCTGCCGATTGACGACCCGGCTGAAAATTCGATTTTAAAGGAATTTGAAGACCCGCAGAAAAAAATCCAAAAGAATATTTTTGTGACCGCCACTGCAAATAAAACAGAGTGCTATATTGGTGAGCCCATCCTTTTGAGTTATAAACTATATTCTAGCTTGCAAAGCACGAGCACGATTTCCAAACTCCCTTCATTATTTGGATTTAATCTTACCGAACTTGATGCTGACAATGAAATCCCTGTACAAAAAAAAATCAGGGGCAAAACATACCGGGAGTTTATAGTGGAACAATATCAACTAATATCATTCCAGGAAGGGAAACTGAATATAAGCCCGCTTTCCCTGGAAAATGTGGTTAGCTATGCAGATGGATCGCAAACGAAACGTCAATATTCAGGCCTGGTCAACAGTAATGCGTTAAATATTTCTGTTAATCCTTTACCAGGCAAAAATCAGCCGTCCTTTTTTTCGGGCGCAGTAGGAAAATGTAAGATTACTGATACAGTAAAATTTTCAACGGTTGGTACCGGAGGAAATAATATGCTGCACGTTGAGATTGACGGTACGGGTAATTTTGCTGCCCTTTCTCTGCCTGAGATTACCTGGCCCGGAAATTTTGAACATTTCCCTGTCACCGAACAAATAAGCGCCAAAAGCAAAACTTTCCCAGCAGAAGGGAAAAAAATTTTTGATATCCCGTTCCTTTCCAAAAAGGCAGGGCACTTTATTATCCCGGGTTTGCGGATGGCATATTTCGATGCATCATTAAAAAATTACGCGACCGTTGAAAGCGCTCCTATTGAAATCAATGTTTTTGAAGAGCGGCTCAAACCCAAAGTCTCACAGCCAGCAGGAATTATAAGAAAATCAAGTTCCATTCGTTTTTATCTATGGGCTCTATTTATTTTAGCTGCCATTTCGATATCTGCATTGATTTTTGCATTTCATCGGAAGAAAAAAAAATCGGAAGTTTCCAGATCTGATGAGTTGGTGCCATTGCTTGAGCCTGAAATCATTGCAACCGATTATAACGGTGAATTAGAAAATATTGAAAAGATCAGCCATTCTGGGGAATATATCACCGAATTTAAGAGGTTGCTCTTATCCTATTTTCAGGAAAAAACAGGTCTTGGGGATGGCACTGAAGAACAGTTGTTACTTAGCGTAAAACAAAAGGACGCCAGCCTTTCAAAAATTGTTGAAGAGCTGCTTTACCGGTGCAACAGTTTGCTCTATGCGAACATTTCGCCTGGAAGCATGGAAAGGGCATTACTGAAAAAGGAATTTTTATCAATCCTGGAGAAAGGAAAAATGGTTTGGGGCTGAAATTGCTATTCAATGTAAAACCCTAATTTTTTATGATGAAGAAAGATGCTTTGGAATTTTTAGAGCTTCCTGAATCGGCCACGCCTAGTGAAATAAAAATGAGGATAGCTGAAAGGCTTGGATATTTTGAAAACCTGAACGAAAGTACGCCAAGTGATTTTTTAAGAAGAGTCTATTCAAAAAGAATCCAGGCCCTTAAAGAAATCGAAATAGATTCTGCGGATTGGGAACCGGCTGCGGTTGAAAAGGTGGCTCCCAAGGAGGATTTAGTCCAAGCAGCGTATCAGCCAATCCATGAGGATGAATTCTCATCAATGACCCCTGTTGCTGAACCTGCTGACCCTGCGCAATCTGAGGAACACGCAGCAGAGGCTCCTCCGGCAGGCTGGCTTGTAAGGCACACGGAGAACCAGTCGCCCAAAACATTCCCCCTGATGCCCGGTAAGAATTTTATCGGAAGGAAGATGCGACCGTCTGTTTTGTTTTTCACTTTGATTGACGATGACCCATATATAAGCCGTGTGCATGCAGTCATTTACGTTGAAGATGCCAACCCGTATGACTTTTATATCTGTGATTCAAACGATGATAATGACGGCAGCGCAAGT
>DATMMJ010000074.1:0-2678 GCA_035569795.1 Puia sp.
CATTGGCAATCCGTTGCGCCTGCATCCGGTGCAATTGTCAGAGGGTGTCGAGGCCTGGCAATGTTCTGGTACGCCCGTGGATTGTGTTAAACTTGCTGTGGATAAGATCCTGCACCGGAAGCCAGATTTATGTCTCAGCGGAATCAACCACGGATCCAACCATTCCATCAACGTAATTTACTCCGGTACCATGTCGGCCGCAGTGGAAGCTGCTATTGAAAGCATCCCGTCTGTTGGTTTTTCCCTGTTGGATTACAGTCTGGAGGCTAATTTTGAAGGCGCCAGGAAATATGCCCGAATTATCGTGGAAAACCTTTTACACAACTCACTGGACAAACACCTTGTTTTAAATGTCAATGTTCCGGCTGTACCGGTAGAACTTATCAAAGGGATGAAAATATGCCGGCAGGCCTATGCAAAATATGAAGAAGATTTCGTTGAGCGAAATGACCCTACCGGCAAAAAATATTACTGGCTCACCGGTAAGTTCGTGAATTTTGACAAAGGTAAGGACACCGATGTATGGGCATTAGAAAACAATTATGTAAGTGTTGTCCCTGTACAATTTGATCTGACGAATTACGTTCTTAAAACCAAACTCGAAAAAACGTGGAAATTATAGGCTCTAGGTTTTTTAAAAAAGACAACCTGGTTTTCGGTATAATCATTGGTTTAATTGCACCTCTGCTGGCAATGATCATCTATTATTATTTAAATCTTACGAGGTCAATAAGGTTATCTGAGTATTTTTACCTTCTTAAAACCAACAAATCATTGCTCACCGGTGTAAGCAGTATTTCTTTGGTGGCGAATGCCATTTTTTTTACCATTTATATCAACACCCACCGGGATAAAACTGCCAAGGGCATTTTTGTTGCGACACTTATATACGGCATTACTGTTTTGCTGTACAAATTTATCAGATAATCTGAATAGAATGAGAATCACGCTTATTTCATGAAGTATTACATAATTGCTGGAGAAGCGTCTGGAGATCTGCACGGGAGTAATCTCATCAAAGAATTAAAAAAATTAGATCGGGATGCCGTCATTCGCTGTTGGGGAGGTGATCTGATGCAACAGGCCGGTGCCACCCTGGTTAAACATTATAAAGAGCTGGCTTTTATGGGTTTTGCGGAAGTAGTAAGTAATCTGCGCGCCATTTTCCGCAATCTTAAATTATGCAAAGATGATATCCATCAATTTCAACCGGATGCAATAATATTAATTGATTACCCTGGATTCAATCTTCGGATCGCCCAATGGGGAAGGCCGGAAGGCTTTAAAATCATTTATTATATCTCTCCTCAGGTATGGGCATGGAAAGCAAGCAGGGTTAAGACGATAAAGGAATGTGTGCATAAAATGCTGGTCATTCTTCCTTTTGAAAAGGAATTCTACAAAAAATGGAATTATGAGGTGGAGTATGTCGGTCACCCGCTTGTCGAGGAAGTGGAAAAGTTTAAGAAAGACAGTTCAAAATCAAACGTTACATTCTCGGATGTGAGCGTTTATCCACCTCTTATCCAGGATCCCAACCAGCCCTTGATAGCTTTGTTGCCAGGAAGCCGTAAGCAGGAAATTCTTAAGAAATTGCCGGTAATGCTGGAAATGACTAAATTATTTCCAGGATACAGATTTGTTGTGGCTCAGGCCCCGGGTCAGGAAGATTCTTTCTATCAAAACCTCTTAAAAAATTATCCAGGGGTATTGTCAATAAGAAGCAATACCTATGGGCTTTTATTAAGGGCCAAAGCAGCTTGCGTCACGTCAGGTACAGCTACTTTGGAAACGGCTTTGTTTGGAGTACCAGAAGTTGTCTGCTACAAGGGTTCAGTCATCTCTTACCAAATAGCGAAGCGCCTGGTGAAAGTAAAATTCATCTCTCTGGTCAATCTTATTATGAATAAAATGGTGGTGCACGAATTAATACAAAATGACCTGACTGTAGACAAACTCTACCTGGAACTGAAGGATTTACTTAATAACGGTTCGCGCCAGCAACAATTAAAGGAAGACTATGAAAATTTAAGAACTATTCTCGGCAAAGGGGGCCATGCTTCCGAAAATGCAGCAATTAGTATAATAAGGTATTTGCAAACTTAATGTTTTCTGAAAAAAAAGAATTTGAGCAGAATGACAACTAATGCAAAAAGGAACATGAAAATGGAAATGCGGTTGATACCATGCATATACTTCATCCAGGTGCTATGGGGTGCGTTCGGATCCTTTTTCTTGATATAAAGGTATTCTGCTATTTGACGAATAATTCCCATAAATTTATTCTCCTCCGCAAAGATAATACGATGCTAGATCATACCGCAAAATCAATGAAATTGTCAAGAATAGTTTCTAAAAACAATCTTGGGACTTTTGAAATCCAAGAAAAAATTATGCTGCAAAATCTTATATATTTGCAAAACCCAATCGGGGGTTTAGCTCAGCTGGCTAGAGCGTTTGCATGGCATGCAAAAGGTCACCGGTTCGACTCCGGTAATCTCCACTTAAATCATTATCAAAATACAGCAAACGCCTGCAAATCGTTGATAAGCAGGCGTTTTTATTTTCGGGAGTACACCCAATCATTCATTGCGCTCACCGCGGGGCTGCAATCGCGATAATTAATGCCATATAGGCTAAAACCAAAGACCCTCCGACAAAAAAACGATACCATTGCT
>DATMMJ010000075.1:0-4582 GCA_035569795.1 Puia sp.
TGGGTGAAAACAGAAAGTAATAGATGCAAACCAGCCTAAGCAGGATATAAGCCGGCTGAACACCAAAGTTTTTCAAAATTGTTACAAAAATCCGGTAGCCTAAAGGAGTTGCTTTCGATTTACCTCGCCATAAAGGCATTATGCAGGTTCTTTTGAATGTAAGCGGTTGATCACATAATCGTAAAAATCCTGGAAAGTGACCAGATCAACGAAATCATCCGGGTCCACCTTGATGCCGAGATTGCTTTCAATGACCACCACCAAATCAATATAATCAAGGCTGTCCAATTCCAACGTTTCCTTCAAATTAGCCTCAGGCTTGATCTTCGAAGCATCCACCTCAAACTCGTCCACCAAAAAGTTATTTATTTTCTCAACGATTTCCATACTGTTTATTGTTGTCAGTTTAGATTTTATTAAATTTCTTCACAATAAGCGAGGAGTTGGTCCCGCCAAACCCAAAGGAGTTTGACAAAAATACGCTTATATCTTTTTCTAATGAAGTTTTTACGATATTCAATTTTGCGGAATCTTCATCCGGGTTTTCAAAATTGATGTTAGGTGCAATAAAGTGGTTTTGCATCATTAACAGGGAATAAACAATCTCGCTGGCGCCTGCCATCCAGCATTCATGTCCAGTCATGGATTTTGTTGAGCTTACGTAGGGTTTTCCTTCCCCAAATACTTGATTAATAGCCTTGGCTTCATTAGTATCTCCCGCCGGTGTGGAAGTTGCGTGGGCATTGATATAGTCAACCGCACCGGGCTGAATAGCAGCATCTTTGAGAGCCATTAACAAAGAGCGCGCAGGACCGTCAACCGTCGGGTTGGAAATATGCCCCCCATTTGAAGAAAACCCATAGCCAATTACTTCCCCGAGTATATTTGCTCCTCTTTTTAAAGCAGATCCAAGACTTTCTAAAATGACAGTAGCCGCGCCTCCGCTTGGAATTAATCCATCTCTGTCTCTGTCGAAGGGTCGGGATGCCTTAGTCGGCTCAGATTCGTGGATAGAAAAAGCCGAAAGGGCATCAAATGTGCCCATGGAGTAATGATTGATTTCTTGGGCCCCCCCGCAAATGATCACATCCTGTAACCCGCTCTTTATGAAATGATAGCCAAGCCCGATTGCATGAGAGCCGCTGGCACAGGCTGCGCTTATAGTAAAATTCACTCCCCTCAATTTAAAGATCGTAGCAATATTCATCGTTACCGTGGAGTTCATCGTCTGAAAGACAGCGCCTGAGCCAACAAGCATCGTATCTTTTTTTTCCCGCATGATGTCAATCGCCTCGATGATAGGTTTTGCAGAAGAGTCGTTACCATATAAAACACCTGCTTCCGTTCCGTCAAGAAAATCCTGATCTATTCCTGCATTTTTTAAGGCTTCAATTGTCGCCATGTATGCATACTCTCCCTGTTCAGGAAGCGTTATGCGGGCCCTCCGCTCCAGCAGGCCTTTTAAATTAGGGCGTTCAACAAAACCTACTAGTCCTGAGCGATAGCCGAATTCTTTGCGCACGGGATCCAGTATGATGCCCGATCTCCCATTGTACAGCGAATCCCTTACCTCATCAAGGTTTTTCCCAATGCATGAATAGATGCCCATTCCGGTTATCACGACTTTGTTCATAAGTAATCTGTCTAAAATAAGAAAAATGTCCGCAGCACAGCGATTTTATTTAGGAATACAGGCCACCGTTGACGGAAAGCACCTGCGCGCTGATATAGCCTGCTTCCCTGGATGCCAAAAAAGCGACGGCATGGGCAACTTCCGCTGGTGTCCCGAATCTTTTGACGGGAATCATCGCTTGCAATTGATTTTCATCGAGGCCTGCTGTCATGTCAGTACGGATAAAGCCAGGAGCCACAGCATTCACCGTAATGCCTTTGCGGCCAACTTCCTGCGCCAGCGCTTTTGTTGCGCCGATAATGCCAGCTTTAGCCGCAGAATAATTTGTCTGCCCGGCAAGCCCTTTTAAACCCGAAAGAGAAACAACGTTTATGATTCTCCCGTATTTTTTAGCGAGCATGCCGTGAAGTACCAAACGCGTAACGTAAAAAAACCCATCCAGATTTGTTTTCAGCACATTATCCCATTGCTCATCTTTCATGAATATCATCAGCCCATCATCTTTAATGCCTGCATTGTTCACGAGCACTTCAATATCGTTTTCGGGATTTTTTTCGATCCAGCTGCCTAGAATATTTTTTATTTCTTCCCGGTTCGAAACATCGAAACGCAAAAGCTCTCCCATGCCATCTTGCTGTTTTATCAGTGCAAGTGTTTTGTTTGCCTCGGCCTCATTGCCTTTGTAATTGATGAGCACGTGATACCCCAAGCCTGCCATGCTCAAGCAAACCGCCCTGCCTATGCCTCTTGACCCACCTGTAACTAATGCACATTTCATTGATGCGCTATTTTGAAGATTATTCCCTAATAAAAATATATTTTACATCAGAACGCCAGTGTCTTGTTAATTGGTGAAAAACCATTTCTATTCTGCAAAGTTTAAAAAAAAAATATCCTGATTTTGTAAACCGTTTTCAGTTATGATATTGTTACAACCGTAGAACTGAATTCCTTTGCAGAAATAAGCGGCGCAGCGCTTTCAACGAAATTTCTTATCCTTTCTATGTCCTTGTATTTAGGCGCGTCTTCAACAAATTTGGGGAATATTTTTCTCACCTCAACATACAGATCATGCGTTTTAGGCGAAAGCTTTGCTGCACATGCTAAATAATCTATTGCCTGGAGCACTGTCATGGTTTGGATGGCAAGAACCTGGTATGAATTGTCAATAACTTTTTTGCACATTAATGCAGCGTTGCAACCCATGCTTACAATATCTTGGTTGTCATTGTTGTTTGGTATGCTGTGCACATACATAGGGAAACTCAAGGTTTGATTTTCAGCTACTGTGGAAGTGGCAGTGAACTGAACGCCCTGCATCCCGAAATTGAAACCCAGCACGCCCAGGTTCAAAAATGGCGGGAATTTTTGGTTGAGCTTCTCATTCAACAGATAATTCAATTGTCTTTCGGAAAGCATGGATAATTTGGTGATGGATATCTTTAGTTTGTCCATTTCCAAAGAAACGTAATCACCATGAAAATTGCCCCCATGGAAAATATTGTGGTTCTCATGATCAATGACGGGATTGTCATTTACGGAATTTAGTTCATCCACTACAATTTTCTCTGCGTTGGAAATGGTATCGTATATCGGCCCCAATACCTGGGTAACACAGCGAAGGGAATAGTATTCCTGTACTTTGTCTTCAAAGACCTCCTGGTCAAGGTTATCGGGATTATACAAATGCTCCGAGCGGCTGCGTATCATTTTACTTTCTTGCAATATCTCTCTGAGCATAGAAGCAATTTTGTTCTGCCCTTTGTGGTGCTTTACAATGTTTAAACCATAGGAGTAATGATCGTCAAAAGCTTCAACGATCTCATTGGTCATGGCAGAAAGCATTACCGACCATTCTAATAATTTTTTTGCACGGATGATATTCATCATACCTATACCCGTCATGGCCGAGGTGCCATTTAAAATAGCAAGCCCTTCACGGATGTGGATGGCAAGTGGTCGGATGCCAAGGGTATCAAATATTTTTTTTGCCGGGTGAATTTCATTTTCATATTGCACTTCACCCTCACCAATCATTCCCAGACCAAGATGAGCCAATTGAACCAGATCTCCGCTTGCGCCCACGCCTCCATGCTCGTAAATGCAAGGGTTCACATTTTTATTTATAAGCTCCTTAAGCAGTTCCACCGTTTCAGGATGTACACCCGAGTATGCCCGCATGAGACTGGTTAGACGCGCCACCATTACAGCTTTCACCAGTGAAGGACCAAGCAGATTGCCGCCACCTGAGCAATGGCTTCTTATTAAGTTATACTGGAGTTGAAGCAGATTTTCTTCACTCACTTTATATTGCGCCATCGGACCAAAGCCGGTGTTGATCCCGTATATCAGCTTGTTTCGCGAAAATTCTTTGAGGAAAAGATGATTTTTCTCTACTTTCTTCAACGCGTTCACATCCAATGCAACTTGCCTTTGCTTAAACACTATCTCGTTAAAATCACTCAGTGTGAGTTTCTGTTCACTAATAGGTATCATGTAGACTTTGTAATTTTCAATAATCCAAAAATATAGCAAAGATGGGAGATTCTTGTTCCGATGGGTGCTAAAATCACTTCTATTGTCCCTTTGCAGAGGTTATTGCTTTTGTGCAGGTTTTTCATTGTTGCATGCATTTCGCAATTTGCTCCTTTATATAACTGTCTTCTTTCTTTGTCGCTATCACTTTTCTCTGTGCAATTTGATAATACTCTTGTGCTTTGCGGAACTGTTTTTTCTTATAAAAATAATCTCCAGCTAAAACATAAGTATGGTAAAATTGTGGGTTGCTTTCGACCAGGCTGTCCACATCGATTTGCTGCTGGTCTGCAAGGCGTTGCTTAAAATTTCTGTAGGCAAGGAACTTTTGATAATCGGTTGACAGCAGGAATGAATCAGGCGCAATCGTTAAATTGGAATCTGTGATTTCTCTATCTTGGCTCATGCCACGCA
>DATMMJ010000076.1:0-3625 GCA_035569795.1 Puia sp.
CTGTATCGTGCCCGATGTGGATGAGATTATCCAATTTTGTTCCTCTTCCTATCAGGGTATCATGGCTTACGCCGCGGTCAATGGTGCAGTTGGCACCAATCTCTACATCGTCTTCAATCAGGACGCGGCCGCAGCTTTCCATTTTTTTATACCACACCGCACGATCTTTTTTGGTATTATAATAAAACGCATCCGAGCCAATCACTGTACCTGCCTGAATGATAACATTGTTACCGATAATACAATGATCCAGTATCACCACGTTTGGCTGAATCAGGCAGTTTTTCCCGATAACTACATGGTGCCCGATAAATGCATTTGGGTAAATATAAGTGCCTTCACCTACAACGGCCGAATCACTGATAAGCTTTGTAGCCGGTTCAAATGGGCGAAAATGCTGTACAATTTTTAGGTATGCTTCAAAAGGTTGCTCAACTACTAGCAACGCTTTGCCATCCGGGCAATCTGTTTGTTTATTGATAATGATAAAAGAAGCGGCAGATTGAATGCATTTATCATAATATTTCGGATGATCAACAAAAACAAGATCGCCGTGCTCTACTTTATGGATCTCATTGATGCCTGTCGCAAAGCTATCCTTACTTCCTAAAAGGTCAGCTCCAATAAAATCAGCGATCCATTGAACTGCTACTGGTGATGGGAATTTCATGATACAATATTTTCGCAAACCTACACCAAAAAGCCTCTAGATGCCCGGGTGCTGTGGGTAACATCCCATGTGGATAGGTAAAACCCTTTGGTGACATTGTTAATCTTTGAAACTGTTTTGACCCCTTCCGTCATTGAAATATTTTTTCAGCCCGGCAATTGGACGGGAGTACTAAAAAATGAATTGGGGCCTCAGGGAGTCGGAATTTTTATTTGCGAGTATTGCCTAATCGGAAAATAATGCTCATCAAATGCAGTATTGATCAATGTTTCAGAGAAATAAAATGACTCTCAATAAAAAACCCAAAAGGCGCGGGGTGTATTATTTTGCAAACGCTTTGCGGAAATGGAGCTGATTTTTACTCGTCATTTTCCACATGCAAAAAAAAAATGTGAATAAAATTGTATGAAATAATTTTTTAGTTAGAGAAAATTATTTTTAATATTGTGTAGGGAAATTTATTTCCTGGTACTTACTAACCCATCCATATATTAAAAAGTCTCGCCTAAACGCGGGATTTTTTATTTCCACTCGACGACAATTGTGCTATCATGCACCCTAGAACTCATCACAAACAAAATGAAACCGCACGAGTATTTCCTTATTCACAAACCATTTAATGTCCTTTCGCAATTCACCTCTAAAGAACAAAAAAGCACATTGAAAGATTTTTTTGATTTGCCCAAGGACGTCTATCCCGTTGGCAGGCTGGATTACGACAGTGAAGGCTTATTGATACTAACCAATGATAAAGAGCTCAATCACCAGCTGCTTGATCCATCGTTTTCCCATGAAAGAGAATATTGGGCTGAGGTAGAAGGGGAGATAGATGAGTTTGCGCTCCAGCGTTTGCAACCCGGAGTGGATATTTCTATTGATGGAAAATCCTTTAAAACCAAACCTTGCATCGCCGGGACTTTTCCGGGCGCGCCCCTTGTAGCAGAAAGAAACCCTCCGATACGATTCCGGAAAAATATACCCACCAGTTGGGCGCGACTCATTTTAACAGAAGGCAAGAACAGACAAGCTAGAAAAATGTTTGCCAAAGTGGGCTACCCGGTTTTGCGACTGATCCGTTACAGGATCGAAAAAATTACGATAGATGGTTTGCAGCCGGGCGAAATGCGAACAATTGGCGAAAAAGAAATTTACCGGTTGCTATCGATAGGCAAAGAAGGTTCATAGCCTTCGAGCGCTCCTTGCTTGGCTCGCAGCAGTAAAAAAGAGCTTCTATGAAGCACTACCCACCCACTCCCCACTCCCAACTAATTGCTTATCTTTCCGCATAAAATTCTTACAAATGCTGAAATCTATGACGGGCTTTGGACGCGCCGAACGAACAGTTGGCGGCAAAACTTTTTTGGTTGATATTAAATCTTTGAACGGTAAACAATTTGAGCTACAATTAAAATTGCCCGGGTTTTTAAAACCATTTGAATTTCAGATAAGAAAATTATTGTCAGAAAAATTAGGGCGCGGCAGCCTGGACTGCACCATCAGCCTGAAGCAGACCGGCAACGCAAAACCGGTAAGCATCAATACCGATCTTGCAAGGGCATACCACAAAGCACTTGCTGAATTATCAGCCGAACTAAATCTTGACCCGTCGAATATTTTAAGCACACTCGTGAAGCTGCCGGAAGTGATCACGCCAACAAGCGATACGTTGACAGATGAAGAATGGAAAGAGTTTGAGAAAGTGATTCAATCAGCAATTGACGATTTAAATTTGCACCGGCTGGATGAAGGGAAATCATTAGAGAAAGATTTGCTGCTGCGCATTGACAATATCTGGAAGCAACAGGAAGAAGTGATCAGGCTGGAACCCTTGCGCCAGCAAAAAATTAAAGAAGGCCTGAAGAAATTGCTCGAAGAAAATGTGGGCAAAGAGAACTATGATCCCAACCGTTTGGAACAGGAGATCATTTACTATATTGAAAAAATAGACATCAGTGAAGAGCAGGTGCGCCTGAAAAACCACCTCGATTATTTTAAAACCATACTGAATGAACTGGAGGAAAGCAAAGGCAAAAAACTTTCTTTTATTTTGCAGGAGGTGGGTAGAGAAATCAACACGACAGGCTCCAAGGCTTATGATTCGACCATTCAAAAATGCGTGGTACTGATGAAGGATGAACTGGAAAAAGCAAAAGAACAGATATTGAATGTGCTGTAATAATTAATCAACCTTCAGGGCGAAAGGGCTTGGGTAGGGGGTTGCAACCCCCTTTTCGTGCGGTCATAATAAAATAAACATGCAATCCTCTTTTTATAAAAAAATACCTCCATTGCGAAAAGTTTTTTTCCTCTGCCTAGGTTATTGCTTGGGTGTTTCAGCATGTAACTTTTCACTTGATGTATTTGAAAAAAACGTTGCCATCCCGCAACAACAATGGCAGAGTAGTTTTACACCTGAGATTACATTCACGGTTACCGATACGGTATCCAGCTATAATGTCTATCTGGTGGTGCGCCACACGGATGCATACAATTATAATAATATATGGATCAAGGCAACGGTGCAACTGCCTCGGGAGGGGATTACCCACAGCCAGCGGTTCAACCTTACACTGGCAACAAACGAGAAAGGATGGTTGGGAAGCGCGATGGACGACATTTACGAGCATCGGGTATTGGTGCAGCCACAAACTAAATTCACTAAATCAGGCGACTATCATTTCACACTGGAGCAGATCATGCGCGAAGATCCCTTGCTGCATGTGATGGATGTGGGATTGAGGGTGGAGAAAGTCAAGTGAGCATGGGATCACCCAAAAAATAGCCCAGTTTGAAAATAAAAATTCCTGAAAAATTCTTGTAACTAAAGTCGGGGTATTTATATATCACGTGAGTAGGATCATATCCTGGCTCTTAAAGGGCAGAGGCGGACATGCTCTGTTTGAAGCCGAAACAATGGGATTGAACGTCTACTTACATGTTAGGATGCAATAATCA
>DATMMJ010000077.1:0-4372 GCA_035569795.1 Puia sp.
ATTTGCATTCTTCTAAACCAAAACAGGGCCAGCCATCAAATCACGTGCTGTCTTACGCTTTGAAGATCAGGGTTTCATATATGAATTTAATGAATTAAATACTATCTTGTAAACATATTTGTTTATTTTTGTGTGAACAAAAAAGAATATGAATATTTCCATACTAAGGGGAATACACCCAGGCCTAATCCTCGCTCGGGAGCTCAAGCGAAGAAAGCTAGGTAAGGGTCGATTTGCTATTTCACTGGATGAATACCCACAGACGCTTGGAGATATCACAATAGGAAAACGCAGAATGAATACCCCACTGGCGATAAAGATCGAGGAGTCGCTCGGAATTGAGGAAGGATATTTTATGACCCTTCAGGTATATCATGATATCAAGGAAGAAAAAACCAGACAAGCGAAGGGGCATCACCCGGACCTCGCTAAAATAAGGCAGGTTCTTTTCTGGGACACGGAGATTGAAAAAATCGATTGGCAACGACAGAAATGGCCAGTAATAAGAAGGGTATTTGAAAGAGGCGACGCCGGGGAAAAGGAAGAGATCACGCGCTTCTACGGGAAAGAAACGATTGATTCGGTGATGGGTGAAAAAGAACGGCAAAAAACTTGAGGGTTAATCATGGCCTTTAAACTTTTCTGGAATACTGTAGACCCATTATTAGCTTCATCTTTTGCAAAACTGATGAAGGCAAAAGAGCTTGCGTCTTTCAGGCTTGTGGGCGGAACGGCGCTTAGCCTTTACCGTGGCCACCGCAAATCGATGGATATTGATTTGTTCACGGGCGCCCCTTACGATAGCATTGATTTTGATTTGATCGACGCATATCTCCGGAATGACTTTGCATATGTAGATACATTTGACTTCAAAGGAGTTGGATTGGGTAGGCCCTATTTTATTGGCAGCAGCAAATATGAAGCCTTCAAGCTGGACCTGTTTTATTCGGAGCCTTTTATCCGACCCATGTTGGAAATTGACAATCTGCGGATAGCAAATGTTTCCGACATCGTTGCCATGAAAATACAGGTAATATGTACTGGAGCGCGCAAGAAGGATTTTTGGGACCTCCACGAAGAACTGGATCACTTCACGATACCTGAGATGATTGCGCTGCACGCCGAAAGATATCCCGATGATCATGACGAGCAAAAAATAAGGGCCGGCCTAATCAATTTCTCTATTGCTGATGACGACTTCGAGCCCATATGCCTGAAAGGAAAATATTGGGAGCTGATCAAACTGGATTTCATGGAGGCCCTCGGCCAGCCATTCAAATCAATCTAAGAAATCTCCCCATGCTGAGATTCCATTTTCGTAAAAGCACCGGTTCGAAATCTAGAGTAATCAGAATTAAAAGAAGCTAGGTTTTCATCATTCTTTGGTGTCCTGGTGTTGAAGTCAGGAAAGAGAAGATAAAAAAAATAAAATTGGTTAAATCTGGTCAGGAGTTTTTTTATCCAATTGAATTAGGGGAAAAAATTCAATGATACGAGCAGTCGCCTTTTAAGGAGCTCCAGCAAAGGGTGAATGCTCACTTGCTTACCAACTCGGGGATGGCCGGCGAAGTTTGCGGGAGCGGAATTGGTTTTCCAATCTTATGAGAGGTTTTGAATTCCTGGCCCAGCAATGTTGCAATGGTTGCGGCGATCTGCTTTTGGTAAATCCGCTGCTCTGTTTTGATTTCTCCAACAGGCTCAATGCCCGGACCGATCATGGCCATCCAGGTTTGTCCGGAGCCTTTGGTAAGCAGGCTGTGATTGTTCCAGTTAAACGGTTTATCTCCCCTGCCATGATCAGTAGTGATGATAAAAGTGGTTTTGTTCTTATAAAAAGAATTTGTTTGCACATAATACCATAATTCGCTGATCATTTTATCCACAGCTGTTCCCTGTTGCAGGTACCTATCATAATGGCCGGCGTGGGCAAACTCATCGGTTTCTCCCAAGCTGAGAAAAACAATTTTAGGGTGATGCTCTTCAATGTATTCGCGGGCATTCAGATAGGTAAGCCAGTCATAGCGGGTGTGCGATTTGCGGTCCATATTATCCTGCACTTTATTTATAAATTGAAAAGCAGAATCGGCGTCCTCGTTCTCTATATCTTCATAACCGCTATTCACAGAAAGTCCACTTCTTTGTTTATTCAAAATATAAGGGAACACATTCCACGAACTAAAGGCAACTACTTTGCCGTGGTACGGTTGCTCATTATTCAAATATTCCAGGATGTTTACATTTTTGTTTTCTCTTGGGAGATTGATTACAATCCAGGGATCTGCGTAGCCGGTAAAAATCTCGCTGTAACCTGGGTACGAAATTTTATACAAATTAGCTGCACTGGCCTTATTGCCTAAAAGCCTGTTACCATAGAGCTGGCCTTTTTGGGCAATGACACCCCACATAAAGGGCATCAGCTTTTGACGCCGTATGTTTGGATCTGCGTCCCAATAAAGTTGTTTGATGAGGCTAGTGTCCTGGACAAAGTTTGTATTTCCTATCATTGCAGGATCCGCTCCGCTAAAAACTTCCTGCCATCGAAAGCCATCGGTAGTAATGATAAAAATATTTTCTGTCTGAGGAACGTTTTGTGTACGTGCGGTGAAAAAAATAAACAAGCATGCCAGCGCAAGGAATGATGATTTCATTTCAGAGGTTTTACAAAGTTATGATCCGCGTGTGTCCTCAAACTTAAGAGAAGGTTATCTTAGCGTTATTTAATATCTGTTCTCTAACGCGTTAAGTGCTGCTGTAGGTATGTGTAAGAGATTATTCTTTTGACCTGTTTTGGAATTGGTTTAAGTTTAATTTATACAATATATAATGCTGCGGCCGCATTATAAAGACTTCCATTTCCACATAATTGAGTAAAGATAAGGTATACTAGAGTACCCGGGTGGAAAAAGACTGGATGATACCTTTAGTTCAGGGCTCAAGATTTTCAAAATCTGAGGCTGTAGCGCATGTTTAGAGCATTTCTAACAAAAAGTTAAAACAAGTTTGCTTTCTTAAGTTCGCAGAGATTATTATCTTATTTCCAAAAAACAATCAGCACAGCACAAAGGTGCGGCGCATACTTCAAGATTATACTACTGAACAAAATAAAGAAATGGTCTTGTGAAACAACCTATCCCCTGGAATGCAATCCTACCCTATTGCCTTCTGTATCAGCAAAAAAAGCCATGTGTCCCGTCTGTTCATCAATCATTGTTTTTGGCATCAGTATTTTGCCGTTTTCCGACTCCACTTTTTCTAATATTGCTGAGAGGTCAGGATTGCCATTAAGATAGACCGTGACACCTTGCATAACTGGCACATGAGATTCACTTTTTACCAGAGCACCTGAAACTTTGCCGTTGCTCGGATCTACTGGGAAATAGGCCATTTGCATACCCATCATCTCCTGAGTTTCCATGTGGATGCTGAATATGACCTGATAGAAGTGTTTTGCCCTAGCCATGTCCATAACAGGTATTTCAAACCAGTTGAGTGCATTGGTATCCTTGTTCATAATAATAAAATTAAAGTGTGATTAAATGGGATTCCTTGAAATCAGGATAATTTTGTGCCAGATCGCAACAGGCAGTATTTCACAGCCTGCTGTAATCTGGACTTATTCTTCATTCATTTGCTTGCAAACATAAAGTGGAAATGAAAATTCAATTTTATGAACCAGTGAACAAATTATTAATTCCTTGCCGGCGCCTCCCGGGGAACAGAGGTCGGCTGAGCAAGACACAGGACAATTCCTTTGAGAGCTGAATTGGAGAGATTTAAAAAACTTAACATTGCCAGAAGCGTTTCAATATTAAATTTGTGTTATCTTTTCAAAAATTTAAAATATAGAGCAATGAAGAAAAAAGCCCCAAAAGAGGTCACAAAAAAAATCTCTAAAAAAGATAAGAGGAAAAGCATTGAGACAAAGCTGGAAGATGCGCTCTCTGGAATGAAAAATGAATTCAGCGAAAAAAAATTCAGACATCTGGTTAAAAAAGCCGGTAAGCTGTTCAGTACTGGGATTACGACTACAGCAAAACCAAAAAGGCAAAAGGCAAAAAAGGCTGCTAAAAAGAAGACCACAGAAATCAGTGCAGCCCAACAATCCTAAGCGATCGAGCTATTCTCCAAAATCAATTTTATAGAAAAGTTGAGTTAAGCTCTAATTAATCTCCAGGAGGTTTTGCCGTAAATTTTTTCCAGCCTGCGCTACAGAATACAAAAATTTTTGCGCCCGAAATATTTGGTTCTCTAAAATGCCTGCTTGATCAGGTTTTTTTCGTTTATCTGCACTCCCTCTCGTAGTATTTACCAATCACCTGCCTGTAATGAAATAATAGAAGTTATTAAATCTCGATTTGAGGAATTTTGCCAT
>DATMMJ010000078.1:0-3658 GCA_035569795.1 Puia sp.
TCTAATCTTCTCACGTTGGTGCCGCTGGATGCAAAGCATGCCTCGCCTGGATCTGCAGATGGCAATTTATCAAAAGGGATTTTCTGCCAGTCATCTCCAGCATTAAAGGTCCGTGCAATAAAAAATTTCCCGTTGATTGGATCACCAATCACGATGCCGCTATTAATATTCCAAAAATCCATCGCATCCAAAAACATTCCTTTGGTTGAATCTGCAAAAACAGTTTTCCATGTTTGGCCACCGTCCCAAGTTTTTAGAATATAAGCGGGTTCGGCTATAGCGATAACGATAGCGGTCTTCGCATCAAAGGCTTCAATATCGCGGAAATCGCTTTTTTCGAAATTCTTCACAATAGTCCATTGCCACCTTAGGCCACCATCCAAAGTCTTACCGATCGTGCCGTTGCTGCCACTGACCCAGACGATCTTATCGCTTACCGCACTGAGTCCGCGAATAGAAGTTTTCGTGCCACTAGTCAATAATTCGATTTTTTGGGACTGCAATGTCGCGGTGCAAATAAAGATTGCAAAGGAAAAAAGAAATGACGATTTTGCCATAATGTGCTTCTCGTGAGGTAAATTTTTATTCCAACACTTTCTCAATAATCTTTCCCGAAGTTTTATTTTTTAATATCACTTTCTTCGCGCCAAAATGTGTCAGTTCTTCTTTGATTAAATAATGTTCTCCGTCATATTCAACCAAATGACTGTCTTTGCCCACTCCTTCCCTGCCTCTCCATATATCCAGTTTCACTGGCTCCCATAATTTTGTTTTTGCTGAACGGTACGCTGCATCCAGCACAGCATTCACTACATATCCGTCATAAAATGTTTCTTTGGGAGCGATACCTTTTTCCATTGCATTGAACATATCGGTAAACATGTGGTTGTAGCCAAGATCGTTCACTTCATCGCCAACAGGAAAAAGCCAGCCTGTGTTGCTTTCTGCTTTCTCTGAAACATAATCAGCTCCTTTTCCTGTCGTGAACATTTCAAGGCCTGTGCGCAGAAAATTATTTATCCAAATTGTCCCTTCAGTGCCCATTACTTCATCGCGGAGATCTAATCCTCCGCGAAAGGTCCAGCTTACTTCAAACTGGCCGATTGCCCCATTCTCATATTTTACCAGCGCAATAGCGTGGTCTTCCGCATCAATGGGCTTCACCTGCGTATCGGCCCAGCACATCACTTCCACGGGTTTGATGTCTTTACCAATAAAACTTCTCGCAATCTCCACGCAATGACAACCAAGGTCAAGAATACAACCGCCCCCTGCTTGTTCAATATCCCAGAACCAATCGCTGTGCGGGCCGGGGTGCGTTTCTCTGGATTTGGCCCAGAGTATTCTTCCGAGAGCACCTTTTTGCACACTTTCATTAGCCTTCAAAAATTTTGGTGTGTAGACAAGGTCTTCCAGGTAGCCATTAAAAATTCCTGCGGCTTCCACAGATTCCAGCATACGTTTTGCTTCGGCTGCATTTCTTCCCAAGGGTTTGGTGGTGATCACCGCTTTTTTATGCTTGCAGCAAAGAATCACGGCCGCCTCATGCAGGTTGTTTGGCAGCGAAATGCACACCACATCAACGTTTGGGTGGGCAATGGATTCCTCCATACTGGTTGTCCAATGTTCGCAGCCATAATCGGCCGCGAATTTTTTTGCGCTTTCTTCGCGGCGAGAATAGATACTTACCACTTTGTCTTTGCTTCTTTGGCCGTGCAGCGCATCTGCATAGAATCTTCCGATAAAACCTGAGCCAAGCATTGCAATACGTTTCATGTTTTTAATTTTATGGTTTGTTGCCTTATATTATGAACCAGTGGTGGTGGATAGGAGATGCATCAATTTCAATCCAGCTTCACATATCCCAATCCTTGTGTCAGGGGGGGTACATCTTTTGCGCATTATGCAGCACTTGCAATTTGCTTTTTCTCTCTGAAAAACAATAGGAAATAAACAAGCACGCCGGCTGCGATCCCAGCGGGCACGAACCATATGTCCTTCCACACATGACCCGTGATGGTTTTGTGCTGATCTACAATATAACCGCTGAACCAGGTGCCAATGAACATGCCAACACCATAAGTCGCAAAAGTAAATAACCCTTGGGCTGCATTTTTTATTTTTTCACCAGCTTTCTTTTCAGTGTACATGTAACCCGTCACGAAAAAGAAATCGTAACAAACTCCATGAAGCACGATGCCAGCATAGAGCATCCATGTGTTGGCGCCGGTGTTGCCAAAGGCAAAGCACACGTAGCGCAAGATCCACGCAGTCATGCCAAGAAGCAACATGTTTTTCACGCCAATATTTGTAAATAAAAATGGGATTGCGAGAATAAATACTGCTTCGGAAACCTGGCCCAGAATCATCTTGCCAGCTGCATTACTCAATCCAATTTCATTTAAAAAGGGATTGGCAAAGCCGTAATAAAAAGAAAGCGGTATGCAAACCAATATAGCTGCAATAAAAAAGATAAGATATGGTTTGTCTTTAAATAATACAAACGCTTCGGCACCCAATGCTTTGGAGGCGGAGGCGCTCGTGGCGTCTCCTTTTGGCGGAGTGTCAGGCAATACAAAACTATACAACCCAAGAATGGCGGAAAATGCTGCAGCAAGGTAAAAAGTATTATGCGTTTTTTCCCAGCCAAGGTTTCCAATCAGTAAACCTGCTATTATCCATCCAAGCGTACCAAATACACGGATCCATGGGAATTGTCTTCCTGGTTCTGTCATTTGATGAAAAGCCACAGAGTTGGACAATGCAATCGTTGGCATGTATAGTAAGGAGTAGAACAAAATGACCCAATAAAAGGCTGTGTTGTCAACAATTTGGGTAGCAAGAAATAATAATGCGGCGCCAACTAAGTGCAACATGCCCATTATTTTTTGGGCTGCAAAAAAACGGTCCGCGATCAGGCCTACAAAAAAAGGAGAGATGATGGTGGCAATTGCCAGTGCACTGTACGCTGCACCAACCTGCAACCCAGAAGAGTGCAGGTGTTCTCCCATATACGTGCCCATCGTTACATACCATGCGCCCCAGATAAAATATTCCAGCAGCATCATAATGGAAAGCTGTACACCGGTTGTTGTCTTCATGTTACCCCTAGTTGATTTTATACTTGCGAATGAAAGCGAAAATTTACAAAAGAAAAATGTGATGTGTAAATATTTCTTAAAGCAACTATATTGCAACGTTTATGAGACTATTTGAAGATACGTACCGGCATAAGGGGATGCGTAGGCAATTGGTAGATTCCATAAAACAAAAAGGAATTACAGATGAGCGGGTACTGTATGCCATCTTGCACATTCCCCGCCATTTTTTTATGGATTCTGCATTCGATAAGATTGCTTACGAGGATCGCGCTTTCCCGATTGCAGAAGGGCAGACGATTTCCCAGCCCTACACCGTTGCGTACCAGACACAGTTGTTGGAACTGAAGCCATTTGAGAAGGTGCTGGAGATAGGCACAGGCAGCGCGTATCAGGCTTGTGTTTTGGCTGAAATGGGAGCGCATGTATTTACCATTGAGAGACAGAAAAATTTATTTGAGCTGAATAAATCATTTCCTTTTCCCAATAAATATCACAATATAAAATTTTTTTATGGCGATGGTTATGAAGGCCTGCCTACCTACGGGCCCTTTGATAAA
>DATMMJ010000079.1:0-2332 GCA_035569795.1 Puia sp.
TCAGTAGTGTATGCTTTCATCTTTGCTTTAAATGAGTTAAAGTGTTTTAGACGGGCCTGTTTCAGCAATTTTTTGGTCTGGCGAACCCTAAGGCCAACGCACTCGCTGGCTCTCTCCCCATTCAAGCTTTTGCTCACAAGAAACCGGCGCTGCAGTTTTAATTTAAATGCGTCCTTTGCATCTTTAGCAAATTGCTGAATAAATATAATTGAAAAGATCCTTTGATATTAATTTTTTTGCAATCAGTTTTTTTAGAAGACACTAGGCACAATGACCCGATTTACCAATCTGCGCCTCTATGTCTTAGTTGCTCTTTCTGACAAATTTTATCTTGAGCCATTTCGCCTTTCCGCCTGTTGAGTCGGAGGTTTGCGAGGCAATTTCTCATCCCGCATCGCTGCATTATAAACAAATGAAGCTACGATGGTAGCAGCCTGTTTTAAATCATCAGGTTGCAGGTGGTCGTAAGAATCCATATTGGTGTGGTGTGTGCGTGTGCTGTATTCTATCTCATCCTGAATAAACTGGAAACCCGCCAGCCCGATAGCATCGAAAGAAAGATGATCGGTGCCGCCGGTATTCTGCAAAGTAACTGTGGTTGCGCCCAGGTCGCTAAATGGTTGTAGCCATTGCGCAAAAATGGGTTTCACCCCTTGATTACCTTGAGTGTATATGCCGCGTATTTTGCCGCTGCCATTATCCACATTAAAATATGCAGCCAGTTTATCACCTTGTGCATTGTAACGTTTGGTGGCAGTATCAGTAAAATGGTTGCGCACATAATTGCGTGAACCAATCAATCCTTCTTCTTCAGCACTCCATAAGGCAATCCGTATAGTGCGTCGCGGTTTAACACCGATCGTCTTTAAAATCCGCACAGCTTCCATCATCACAGCGCAGCCTGCTGCATTATCGGTGGCACCGGTGGCGCCATGCCATGAATCCAAATGACCGCCAATCATCACCAGTTCTTCTTTTAATTTTTTGTCTGTTCCTTTTATTTCAGCAACCACATTATAGCCCGTTGAATCAGAAACGAAAAATTTTGTTTTGATGTCAATATCTAATTTAACTGCAGTTCCCTGTTTTGCCAAACGATACAATGTCATATAATCTTCATACCCAATCATGATGTCCAAAAAATTCTCGGGCGAAGCGACTGCATACGGGCCGCCACCTTGCACAAAAATAGTCCCGTCGCGCCCGCGTGGTGAGGTGCTCAGTATGGCAACGGCGCCTTCTTGTTTTGCGAATTCCTTTATGCGATTCTGCAGTGCGGCTGCCTGTTGGAAGTTGCCCCTGTTGCCACGGGGACGTATAGCCGTATCCGGCTCAAACCGAGCCATTTTATTGAGTTGTGAGTCTGCAAAGCGGCTCGCCTCTGGGTTATAGGATGGTATGAGGGTATCTGTTCTTGGCTGTATGATTACCTTGCCTTTCAGCTTTCCGGCATAGGTAAAGAGTTCTGTAGTGTCCTTGGCAGTCAAAATAATTATCTCAGCGTTCTGCATACCATTTGTGCCGCTGGTCCATGTCTTTGGCATTCCTATCAAGGGTTTGTAATACGGGTCGCTCATCGCTATATAGGATTTCTGGAGTTCCCATCCTTTGCCAAATGTTCCCCAGGGCTCAAGGGCGCTGTTTTCCAGGCCCCATTCTTTCAATTTTGTCTTGGCCCAGTTGGCAGCACGGAAAAATCCTGGTGAGTTCATTAGTCTCGGGCCGCTTGCGTCAGTTAGGTGGAAAGCAATATCCATCACCGCGGAATTGTTGAGGCCCTCAGCGCGAATTTTAGCTATCATTTCCATATCTAATTTCTCCTGCTGAGCAAATATTGAAATGGAACAAAGGCAGACGCTGCATAAAAAGATAAATTTTCTCATGACTTGTGTTTTTAATTAAGGGAAGCTACTCCAATTCTGGCAGTATGGGCTCAAATGATTGGAGGAAAGACTACATAGTGGTGTGAATGGGTGAGGCGCTTTGATTTCGTTGAAATAACAATTCAAGGGGACTCGCCAGTGAAAAAATCAAAATAGTTTTGGATATGATGGATGAGGTGGTTAGGAAAAATGCAATAATGACAATCAAACAAGCTTAGAGAAAGCGCTCAGCGAGCCTTCTTGATATGGCAATACCTACAGGACGAACTGCGTATTATTATTTAGTTGACCACACGGAAATCCCGGTACAAACTGTCCTTTTTTATCAATGAAGTGTCATTATAATTGATCAATCCAGTTTTAGTATTTGCAATATGATCTGTCGCCCTTACTGAACCGATGGTGCCGCTGTTAAAAGTGCTCTTGTCTGGGTTCATTGCAATCGAAAA
>DATMMJ010000080.1:0-4391 GCA_035569795.1 Puia sp.
ATAATCCGCGACCAGTATTTTATTGATGCAAAGGGATACCATAAAGTTATGGGGATACCGATCACTAAAACGGAATTGGTAATGAAGCTGAGAGAAATGCTGGGGAGCAATAATTAAGCTAGCGATTTTACCCCGGGGGTGTGCTCCAAAGCCACACTCAGTTTCTCCAGCACGGTTGCAATGTTCATAATAAAATTAAACTGGTCCGCAATCGGCTTCACAGCTGATAATTCTCTCCTGGTCTCGCTTTCAAGAATTCCATTTTGCAGTTCCTTTTTCCTGGTCTCTATGAGGGTATTGACGGTAATGTTGAAAAGCCGCCATGGGGCTGAATCTTCAAACCTATTTTTATCATCTGAGTGGGATGAAAGAATGGCTATCACATTTTCCAATTTTACTTTGATGGCATTTACCGGGCCAGAGAAATCGTGCAAATACCTTTTTTGTGCAATGGGCTGATTATAATAAGAAAGTGTTGCAATATGAGAAGTGAGCATGTGGCTGGAAACGACAATCTGATGGAGATCCCGGATATTTTTTTGCTTGCTTTTGGGCTCCGAAAGCATTCTGTTAAACCCATCAGACAGATTGGCTAGTGCAACGAAGGCGTTTTTTCTTGAGAGTTTATACTCTGTAGGCGATCGCTGTTCATTTACGAGTGGGGCAGTCACATCATCAAAATATTTAAGGCCGTCTGATATCATTTTGAGCAGGTACTCGTTTATCTGTTCATGTTCCCAGGATGGAAACAAAAAAATATTTGCTAAAAAAGCGATTGCAGATCCGATAGCTGTGTCAATAAGGCGGTCTGTTATAACGATTTTAAAATTATCCGGATTCAGCAGATGGAATAAAAGTAAAATATAAGGCGTCATCAGTGAAACAAAAACCAGATACTTTGTCCTCATGAAACTGTACGCTCCAATCATGAATAAGATCATGATGACAAATAGTGCGGTTTTATCTTTGACAAGATATATAGCTACAATGCCTATAAACGCCCCTACTAATGTTCCCCAAAGTCTTGCCGCATTTCTTGTCTTGGTAAGGCTGTAAGCCGGCTTTATGATTACGATGATGGTTAGAAGTATCCAATAACTGTGGCCAAAGGAGAAAAATTTTGAAACCACCAGTCCTGCAAGGGTAGCAATGCAAAGCCTCAAGGAATGGCGAAAGATACTGGAGTGCAACGTGAGATTTTCTTTTAACAGCTCTGGTTCAATATCCTGGTGAACAATAAATTCTTCGTAGTCTATTTTGTCCGGGGACTGGGTGATTATTTTTTTATCATATGTGGTATAGCTTTGCAAAGTATAAATGCGCGTGGCAATATCTTCGATACTGTCAAGTATTTGCCGTAAGCTGATGAAGCCTTCTACATTGTCTGCGCTGCGGTGCTCATCTCGGAAGGCCGTAAAATAGGCTCTGAGCCCCACTATCTCGGTCCCAAGGGCTCCATTTTGCAAATAAGGCTTCGCGCTTTTCACGGCAATACCTATCTCATCCAACTCAAGTGCCATAGAAAGCAGGACCTGTTGATATTTCTCCAGTATGGGAGTATTGTCAAATTGGGCATGTAATGCACGGTAATCCTCGTGAGATGTGATAATCTTTTCAAACAAATCGACCACATCGAGAAAGGCCATCACCAGTATCCTTCCGGTAGCTGTGGACTCGCGGACAATATCGCGGCTCTTAAACATGAGCTCCTGCACCAGTTCCTGCATCTGGTGCACCTCAATTTGTTTATCGAGCAATCGATTATACGGCCCAGTAAAATCATCGTTTTTTTCATAAAACGAAGCTTTGATGCGCAGGTAAGCAGCAGTGGCCTCGATCGATTCGCCCAGGGCCTGCTGAGCCAGCCTGTATGGCCGGAAACTATTTAGCGATAAGCTTAAAATCGTGTACCAGACCCCGCCGGCTAGTATATATACCGCATTCAAAAAAATGTCCCATCCCTGGTTTTGCCGATCTATATTTAGCACCATCACGAACAGGGCTGCAAGGCCAATGGATGTTGCACGGCTTCCATATACTCCGATCATGGCGAAAACAAAGCAAAACACAGAGATTGTTATCCCGAGAGTTGCCAGATTGCCGGATGCATAACCAGTGACCAGTGCAACAAAAAAAACTACGGCATCGCAGACCATCATGGCATTGCGACGATGATGGATGGGGCCTGCATTATCCGGCATACTTGCGCAAAGTGCGCCCAGCGAAACAATAATGCCTGCAGATAGATTATTAAAATAGCTGAGCACTACGGCAGGCAGGGTAACGCCAATGGTTATGCGCACTCCTTCAGAAAGGTAATAACTGCTAACAAAACTTTTATATTGCTTCAGGTAATCCATTTTGCAGGGGCAAAGTTACCCGCAAAAATTTTGTGGCAGGACCAGTGATCTTTGAGGGGTGTGTATTGATTTACAGTAAGGAATGCAATCGTCTTTTGGCTGATTAACCGAGATACCATGGAGTATTATTTTCCAACTCCTAGACCGCCGATGCTCCTAGACCGCCAATGCGGATGGCAGATGGTTATAAAACATAAAAAATGGATCAACTCATTTTGAAAGGAACAATCATTTCGAAGCTCGGAATGTTGACTTCGAATGTTTTTTTTGTGTTCAGGTTCTCCATAATGTAGGTGCCGTGCATTTTGCCCATCTCAGTGCGCAGGTTGCAACCGCTCACGTATTGATAGCGTTCTTCAGGGTTCAAGGTGGGCTGAACGCCTACAACGCCTTCGCCTTCCACTTCGCGGTAGGTGCCGTTGCTGTCAAAGATATGCCAGTGGCGGCGGTGCAGTTTTACAGGGAAATTATTGTGGTTTTCCAGGGTGATGCGGTATGCGAACATGTATTCACCCGACATGGGGTTGCTGTAGTCGGGCTGATAAAAAGTTTCCACGCTCACTTCAACCCCTTCTGAAATTTTATTTGCCATGGAAACCAATTTTGATAAAATTAGTCAAAATGCCCCGTTGGGAAAAGGATTATTTGATATTTTATGATAGCAATCCGTTTCTGGCCTATTTTTACGCAAGTTTTATTTTATGCATTTTTTTTTGAATAAATTTTATTGAAATGAAAATAGCTGTAGCTAAAGGAGATGGGATCGGCCCTGAAATTATGGCCTCTGTGTTAAAAATTTTTGATGCAAACAAAGTGCCGTTAGAATATGAGTTTGTGGACATGGGCAAATGGGTGTTTGATAAGGGATTTTCAAACGGCATGACGCCGGAATCCCAGCACACAATTGAAGAATTGGGCTTACTGTTCAAGGGGCCGATGGAAACGCCAAAAGGTAAAGGCGTGAAAAGTGTGAATGTTACTGCAAGAAAAACATGGAACACGTATGCTAACAAAAGAGTGTTCCAGACTTTGCATGGGGTAGATACTGTTTTTTCAAAAGCAGGCATTCCCATTGATATTACGATCGTGCGCGAAAATATTGAAGACACCTATGGCGGCATTGAGCACATGCCCACCCATGATGTGGCGCTCAGCCGTCGTTTTATTACGCGCCCGGGAAGCCTGCAGGTTATTAAGTATGCTTTTGAAATGGCGAAGAAAAAAGGAACCAAAAGGATCACCTGCGGCCACAAAGCAAATATCATGAAACTGACGGATGGACTGTTCCTAGATTGCTTCAATGAAGTAGCAAAAGAGTATCCAGAGTTGAAAGCAGATGACGTGATCGTGGACGATCTTTGTATGAAATTAGTCACCCGGCCAGATACCTTTGACGTGGTTGTTCTTACCAATTTGCAGGGCGATATAGTATCTGACCTCTGCGCTGGACTAGTTGGTGGGCTTGGGTTTGCGCCTTCCGCGAATATCGGTGATCATATCTCTATTTTTGAAGCAGTGCATGGGACAGCACCCGATATTGCAGGAAAAAACATTGCAAATCCTACGGCACTGCTGCTCAGCGGCATTGCGATGCTTCGCCATCTGGGTTTAATGGAAAACGCAGCGATCATCGAAAATGCATTGTTGTTTACATTAGAAAGCGGCGTGCATACCGGAGATTTTGGCGACAAGAATACACCATCGGTGAACACAACAGAATTTGCGGATACTATAATCGCAAACTTTGGGAAAACGCCGGAACTTGGCGCAAGGCCTTTGCTCCCCAACATGCCCGTAACGCCCACGCTTTTTAAACTAGATCAAAACGCCATGATGGTTTCTAAAGAAATGCAGCACGAAAAAATCAACGGCGTGGATATGTTCATTGCAAGCTCAGAACAACCGGAATATATTGCAAAAAAATGCCAGCGCCACGCTGGGGTAAAATTCAATCTGGTCAGCATCAGCAACCGCGGCACGCAGGTCTGGCCTACGGGCTCTGTATATACCAATTTGGTGAACGAGTACAAT
>DATMMJ010000081.1:0-4155 GCA_035569795.1 Puia sp.
ATATTTGGAACTTTTAGCCCGAAATAGGTATGTATCAGCTGACGAAAACTGTTTTGCATATAAACTCTTTGGAGGTTAAATGTGCCAGTGCGATTACCGTAAGCCATCATTCCGTTATGCGCACCCACAATGCCTGCAAAAAAACCAAAACCCAGTATACGTTGCCCGTCTTCATGCTCCATGCATTCATAGTCAATCAGCGTGATCTTTTTTTGCATGATGCAGCGGAACATCTGTTGATTGTGTGGTTGTAGCTTTTTGGTATGGGAAAAGAATAGATAGGTCTTGCCCTCAATCAAATCGTTAATAGGCACTTCCTTGATGCCAAATAAGAAATCGCATCCAGTCATTTCGTTGCTGACCTCGACGCCTGCCATCTCGTACTCCCTATCGCTAAAACAGCGGTGTGCACACGATTGTGCCACAACTTTCATTTCGCTTGAGTTCTTATGTATCCACCTGCACTGTGCGGGCGTGAGCGCAACCCTGTTATCGGCAGGAATCTTTCCTTCTTTAATCAATCCAATCGTTATCATGCATTAAAGTTTGGCGCGGCAAGTTACACCTATTAGTCGGGAGATCGACGTCAACGGGGTCCTTACGATCCTAAAACTGCCGACTGCCGACTTAACTTACCTTTGAACCATGAATTATTTTGAATTATACCAGATGCCTGTAACGCTTAAACCTGATGCTTCACTCGTGAAAAAAAAATTTTATGAGCTGAGCCGACAATACCATCCAGATTTTTTTACCAATAGCTCTGATGAAGAGCAAACAAATGTCCTTGAAAAATCGTCTATGGTGAACCAGGCATATAAAATCTTTCAGAGCGAAGATGCGACAATCAAATATGTGCTGCAATTGAAGAACCTGGTGGAAGAAGAGGAGAAATATAATCTTGCTCCTGGGTTTTTAATGGAAGTAATGGATATCAATGAGCAGCTAATGGATGAAGAAAGCAGCAATAATGCCGAATTGCTCTCTAACAGCGAGATACAAACGAAAACATTGCTGGACCAAATTTACGATGAAGTGAAGCCTATTGTAGAAAACTATAAGGAAGGTGTTACCACCGATGCGGAAATGCTGCAAGTGAAGGATTACTATTACAAGAAGAAATACCTCCATCGCATTTTGGGAAAGATTGTTCAATTGCGTAATATTGCACCCCGCTTTTAGCCATATGAAATAATAGATAGGCCCAGATGGCGGAATTGGTAGACGCGCCAGACTCAAAATCTGGTATTCGCAAGGATGTGCAGGTTCGATTCCTGTTCTGGGCACTTGAAAATCAAACAATTACGAAGGTTCGAAATCAATACGGACCTATTGTTTTTCAGAAATTGCAGGGCGTTTGGGCGTGGCATATTCAAATGTTCACAGTTACTTTATGCCTAATTCACTTTCCTATACCTATAATCATTTAAACAAAATTATAGTTGCCGCATCATTTTCTATTATACTTGGTTGTGGCAGAAAAACGAATTCGTATATAATCATATCTCCAAAAAATTTCAAAGTTCAGGTACCATTTATTTTAGATGCTCGCGGAATTATAATAAATACTTATTGGGGGAAAGAGAAAATACATCATGTTCTTTGCCTAGATAACTATTCTTCGTCATGGCTAAAGAGTTCAGTAGCTGATCTCAGCAAATTATTAGGTAAATCCCAAAATCTCAAATTCAAAACTTATACTGCAGTTGGCACACCAGTAAAAGGAGAAGTTGGAGTTTGCGATAGCTTTACTTTTGAAAACATTACATTCAAAAAAGCTTTATTTTATATAATGCCAAGCGAATTAAAAGATAACAAAAATGACGATGGTGTTTTCGGTGGTGATTTAATGTCAACAGGAATATGGAAGATTGATTTTAAAAACAGGCAATTAATTTTTACTTCGAGTATCGATTCGCTAAAAGAATCAAAAAATTGCGAGGTATCATTCGCGGCTTTTGGACAAGAGTATATTAAAATTAATGTTTCATTTGGAAACAATATTGCTAAAACAATGGCCATTGATTTGGGATATAATGGCGAGATGATTTTGCCTCTAAATGACTTTAATGATATCACCAGAACGAAAAAAACCTCCTCCAGGTTTACTATATTTAAGACGCCTGCAAGCCAGAACATTGTCAATAGCTTGTCTTTTTTTGACACCGTCATGATAAATCACAATTGGTTTCATGCAATGGTTTCCTCTAATGAAAAAGTAAAAGAGCGGCTGATAGGACTACAATTTCTTGAAAAATTCGATTTTGTAATACTTGATTTCATAAATAAAAAAATGTACTTACCTAAGAAAGTTTGGTAATGTAGTTCAAGTAAGAAGATATTTTGGCAAGGCGAGGTGGCTCCAATTTCACGGACCGTAAATTCACTCGGCCTAAACAATAATAATTCCTTTTTTAATCGCCATCAGGACTCAAGCAATTGGGCGATGAATGTATTGGATTTACTAACAGGGAAATACTTCACCCAACTTTAAAATCTTTAACACGTTTTCAATTTTACCCTCAGCATTGAGCTTGTTCAGTATTTGCTCAGGTTCCCCTAGTGGTTCGTCTGCAGAATCGAATGTGCCATAGTGGAATGGTATGAATGTTTTTGCGCCCGTTGCGTGGAATGCTTTCACAGCATCAAATGGATTTTGATGCATCGGACCCATGAACCAGGAGGGAGCGTACGCTCCTGCTCCTATGAGAGCTACATTTATGTTTTGAAAAAGCGCTCCAACATCCCTAAAGTGTGATCCATGGGCAGAGTCGCCACCAAAGTAGATGCGCTTTCCATTTTTCTCTATCATGAACGCACCCCAGAGTGTAGTGTTCCCATCAAAAAGGGTCCGATTCGCCCAGTGCCTTGATGGCAGGAACGTGATTTTTAGGTCGCGCTCAAGTTGATACTGTTGATACCACCCGGCAGTTTGTATTTTGTTCGACGTCCAATTACTAATTAAACCATCCAGTTTTAGTCCGGTTAGTATCTGAGCTTCGGGATTATTGCGGGTCAATAACCTTATGCTGTTTTTATCGCAGTGGTCATAGTGCGCATGCGAAACTAATATATAATCAATATTCAGGAGTTTTTCAGGAGCAACTGGCATATCCGAAAAGCGCTTGCCAACTGGCAGCTTGCCATAAACCGGGTCTATCAGCATCCGTATACCTGACAACTGAATGAGAAAACTGGCGTGGCCTAACCACACAATCTTGTCCGCTGGATCTGTCAGCCATTGATCACCTTTGAGAACAGATATTCGCCAGGTGTCTTGCTTTTTTATTTCTTTCTGTGGATTGCGGTGCAACAAGTACCTGATTACTTTACCGTAATCAAGCTTCCAAGGGTACTCATGATTGATGAATAAACCATCTTGATCGAGTGGAGTGCCTTTCCAATCAGGTTTAACCGTTGCAAGAACTGGATTTGAAGTGTAGCCGCTTATTTTAGGTATTTTCTTTTTTACAAGCATAATCTTCCCTGTTAAAAGCAAGCCGAACAACGTCAAACTGCTATAGATGAATTTTTTCCTATTCATAGTTGACCCGTTATACTTTAGAGCTTGAGTTGTTTATGACTACCTGTTTTCTATCCAATCAACCATAAGTTTGCGCTCGGCAAAAAGCCATTTCCCGTTTTGCTTTACAAAGCTGTCATGATATTTGATATTGGCAATCATCAGCTTTTGAACTCCGTCCTTCGTGGTTTGATGATGAGCAATACAGTATGCAATGCCTGTCGCGGTGTCATCGTTCAGTTGCAGCACAGTACTTTGCCCATTGAAGTGCATTGTGGCACGATAAGTATTCAGGTTATCAAAAACAGGAAAAAGGTCTGCCCGTTTATTGATGACTTGCGTTGGTTCATATGATTTAGCATCCATGAAAACAATAAAACGGGTGTCTTCAGTAAAAAGAGCCATTTGCCCCTCCGCATTTCGGGTGTCGGCACAATATGCGTATTGATCTACCAGGTTGCGGATAGCCAGTCTGTCGGCTGCCTGCAGTAACTGTTGGTCGGTGTTCATTTGATTCTAATTTAAGAAGTTATCTTGAGTACTCAATGCTGGCGGGTGTTACACCAAATTTCTGTTTGAAAGAAGTATAAAAATGAGAAAGGTTTTCAAAACCTACCTCCAAATAAATGTCG
>DATMMJ010000082.1:0-5451 GCA_035569795.1 Puia sp.
CACCGAGCAACTGACTGGCCGCCATAACAAACCGCGGATTCCACAGCACATCGTGAAATGCAATGGCGATGCGCCATGCTCCTAGAGCATGAAACAACACCTTGTTTGCATCAGATGATTCATTGCTGTTAAATTCATAAAAAAGTTCGTGACCCGGGTGATCTGCATCCATTAGATCGTTCAATGCGCCACGCAATCCTTCACTCTGTTTTTCATCGATCATTTTGAGACCGGCGAGAAATCCATTTTCATTAAAAAAATGCACCTGTTCCTTTGTAATGCGATATTGATCCCATTCAGAAGATGATTTCGGCCATTGAAATAAATCACTGATGAGATGATGGATTGTACTAAGGTCTTTTGTTTTCATGGCAAATCGTTTTAGGAGTGATAGTTAAGTAAGGAAAAATAAGCAATAAGAAAGAAATTTCGACGAACTCTATTTACTTTCTCCGCTCGCGTACCAATTGTCTGATTCTTAATGCTTAAACCACGGGTTCCTGTTGGCTCAGGCAGTGGAAGCTCCCAAGCCCCCATATAATTTCTGTTGAATCTATGCCAACAATTTTTCTGTCGGGAAAACTGTCCGCAATTATTTGTAAAGCCCGGTCATCTTTGCCACAGCAATACGTTGGAACGATGACAGTTTTATTGGCAATATAAAAATTAGCATAGGATGGGGGAAGACGCTGGTCGCTATAGATGATTGGATCCGGCATGGGCAATTCAACAATATTCAATTGCTTCCCATTCAACAACCGCATTTGTTTTAATTCAGCCAGATTTTTTTGTAATAATCCAAAATTCTCGTCATGTTTATTTTCTTCGATCACCGAAAGTACCGTGTCCTCATTAATAAACCGGACGGTATCGTCAATGTGTCCATCGGTATCGTCGCCCACAATGCCTTCGCTCACCCAAAGCACTTGCTCGACGCCATAATAATGCCGCAGATAATTTTCTATCTGTTCCTGATTAAGATCCGGATTGCGGTTTTCGTTGAGCAAGCAAGCAGTCGAGGTAATGACTGTTCCTTTCCCATTGAAATCAACCGAGCCCCCTTCCATCACGATCCCCGGATAATATACTGGAAGGTTGAACTGTTTTGCAATGCGTGTGGGGATCACGTCATCCAGATCATAAGGTGGATATTTATTTCCCCACGCGTTATAGCCCCAATCAACAATTATTTTTTTCTGTCCCGCGTTTGGGTTAATCAAAAATGCCGGTCCATGATCACGGCACCAGGCGTCATTAGTGGGATTGAAGAAAAATTCTACCTTATTTAAATCAACTCCCGCTTCCTGCAAATGTTTTAAGGCAAAGACCATCATACGATCGTCTGTAACATTTATGCGCACTTTTTCGCTGAGCGCAAGCTCTTTTACAAACTCTGCGTAAAATGGAAATATAGAATTCATTTTCCCCGGCCAGGATGCTTCCTTATGTGGCCAACTGAGCCAGGTAGCTTCATGCTTGGAAAATTCGGCGGGAAAGTAGTAGCCAAGATCTTTAGGAGTCGGGGAGTTCATTGATCAATATATCTTTCGGTGATCGGTTGGTAAGAATCAATTCTTCTGTCCCGCATAAATGGCCAATGGGTCCGGTAGCTATCTGTTTTGTCCGTATCGATTTCCTGCAAAATCACTTCCTCTGTGTCATGCGACCCCTGGTATAAAATGGTGCCAAACGGGTTGGAAATAAATGAACCACCCCAAAATTTCATCGCCCCGTTTTGCTCAAAGCCAACACGGTTCACGCTTACCACATGTACGCCATTGGCAACTGCGTGACTGCGTTGAATTGTTTGCCATGCATTGTATTGTTCGGTATTGGTCGCTTCATCTTGTGCACTAGCCCAGCCGATGGCGGTTGGATAGAATAAAATTTCAGCACCCATCAATGCAGTAATGCGCGCAGCCTCCGGATACCATTGATCCCAGCAAATGAGCACACCAATCTTGGCGAATTTTGTATGGAAGACTTTATAACCCAAATCACCCGGAGTAAAATAAAATTTTTCATAATAAGCAGGATCATCGGGAATATGCATCTTGCGATACTTGCCGAGATAGACACCATCGCTGTCCAAGATAGCTGTTGTGTTGTGATAAATCCCTTGCGCCCTTTTTTCAAATAGCGAAGCAATGATGACAACGCCTAGTTCCGCTGAAAGCAGGCTTAACAGCTCGGTTGTCGGGCCAGGGATGGGTTCAGCCAGTTTGAAATACTCGTAATCTTCCACGTCGCAGAAATATAGTGAACTGAACAATTCCTGGAGGCATATTATTTGCGCTCCTTTCGCTGCTGCTTCTTTTATCCTATCAATTGCTTTTTGCAGGTTTTGCTCCTTATCACTAGTGCAACTCATCTGCACCAAACCAACTTTTAGTTTGCCCATTATTATTTATTGAGGTTGCAAAAATACATTGTTAGAGTGGAAGTCAGAAAAGTCCAAACAGGGGGTGTGCTTCAGTTTGAAATTATGGAAAAATCTACTCTATTCGTTTGTTTCCCCTTTTTATTGCACATATTTACATCACAATACCTGCTGACAGAGCATCAAATCCCCAAACACTGCGGCAATGCTCAACCTTAGCGGTACGACAGAACTCAAATGTTAATGATAAAATAAAAAAAGTATAATTTTAAAAATCTAATTTTATAGACAATGAAAAAAGTGTCATGGACGATAACATTAATCGCTACTTCGTTTCTATTGGGTTTTGGTTTTAAGACAATAATATCTAATAAAAAAAATACAAAAATGAAAAAAGTAACAGGAATAGGGGGTATTTTCTTCAAATGTAAAGACCCGAAAGCAGTCAACGAATGGTATAAAACTCACCTTGGGTTTGCCACAACCTCATATGGAACGAGCTTTGAATGGCGGCAGATCGATGACAGTACTAAAAAGGGAGTTACCCAATGGAATCCTTTTGCAGAAAACACAAAATATTTTGAGCCTTCTACAAAAGACTTTATGATAAACTATAGAGTAGAGAATTTAGAAGCATTGGTTGAAGAATTAAGAAAGGAAAACGTTACTATCGTAGACAAAATTGAATCCTATGATTATGGCAAATTTGTTCATATTTTAGACATTGAAGGAAATAAAATTGAATTGTGGGAGGCTAAAGATTAGCATAAGATTAAATTGTTGGTCGAGAAGAAATGAAAAATCAGCGTGATTAGATCAAGATTTTTGGACATTGCTTGACACGGAATCCAGCGGTAAAAGCGTCCTATGCATCAAAGGCCATCGCCGGAACAAGTGTCAATGAGTATAAAAAAGATATACTTAACTCCTGGAGACTTCATTTTGAGTTAATAAGCCCTGGAAAAGAAGGAACCGGTGTCGCCTCTGCTGGTTTTTTAGACTTTTTGGCTGTTGGGTGGAGACTTTGCCGACTATCTTCTCCCCATCTGTTTCAAAAATGCCACGTGCGAAGCCACTGCATAACCCACGGTTGGGTTTTCAATATATACAAGGCCATACTCCCCACAAGCTTGCTTGATTATTTTACTGATGGCAGGATAATGTATGTGAGATATTTTCGGGAACAAATGATGCTCGATCTGGAAATTCAATCCGCCTACAAACCAACATACAAATTTATTCTTCGTTGCAAAATTGGCTGTTGACTTAACCTGGTGCACCGCCCATTCGTCTTCAAAACGCCCTGTGCTGGCACTCGCAGTGGGGAAAGCAGTGTCTTCTACAGTGTGCGCCAATTGAAATACAATGCTTAAAATAAAACCATTTATCAGGCTAAAGATGATAAACCCAAGAATAAACCCCTTAAATCCTACCATGTAAATGGGAACCACGAGAAATAAAATGATGAACAATAATTTAAAACCCCAGAAATCTATATGGTCTACGGTGTTCATTTTTTTCATCGGTATATTACCAATCTTGCGACGGAAATACTTAATAAAATCCTGAATGAAAATCATGAACACATACGTCATTGGGTACAAAAGCCAGAAATAGAGGTGTTGATATTTATGCAGTTTATGCCTTTTCTGTGTTTCGCCCATTCTTAAAAAAGGCTTCACATCAATATCATCATCCAGCCCATCCACATTCGTGTAAGAGTGGTGGATCACATTGTGCTTCATCTTCCATATAAAAGTGCTTCCGCCAATGACATCCCATGAGTGTGCAGCCATTGCATTAAGGAAAGGGTATTTTGAAAAACTTCCATGAGCGCCATCGTGCATCATGTTAAAACTCAGTGCCGCGCCCGTACAACCCATAATAATGCATTCCGGTATTGCCCACAAAACGCTAGGAGTGAAAAAAACCAAGTGCACATACCCAGCGAGGAAAATAGTAAGCAGTACAATAGCTTTCAGGTATAATTTGAAATTGCCTGTGCGGGCTTTTCCGGTGGTTTCAAAATATTCTCCAATCCTGTTTTTCAGCTCGCTATAAAATGAATTGGTGACATTGGCAAATTTGGGCAGTGACATGAGTGAAAATTTAGTGCGTTTAAATCGGGCGCAAGTTAGGCTATAATAATGGATTACTTTGTTAAATCGTACTACCTATAAACGTGGTAATCACTATTTTGTTTTGTTAATTTTAGGTATCCAACTGAATAAAGGAATCCATGCTGCGCACGCCAATCATCTTTTCTGTTATAAACCCTTCAGCATAAGGCACTCCAATCATTTTGCCAAACATCTGGTGGCGCCCAATGATGGAATTTAAAAACTCAGGCGTAGAAATATATGTCTGCGGCTCTTCGGTTTCATAGTCTAGTGAATGAAACTGCGATGAATATGCTTTGATAGATTCCAATTTTCTTTCAAACACTGCTGTAATATCGTACACAAAGGATGGATTGTAGAAACGGTCCTGTATGTAATGAAAGACATATTTTGGCCGCCAGTACTGTTGCGGATTTGCTTCTCTATCCATGGTTTCAATCTTTCTGAGTCCGCTTAAAAAACAAGCGTCAGCAATGAGGTGCCCCGCTCTTCCATGATCGGGATGGCGGTCATCAAGTGTATTTGCCAAGACAATTTCAGGCCGGTACTTCCTAATGGTTCTGATGAGTAGCCGCTGATGCGCTTCATCATTCATAAAAAACCCATCAGCCATAGCCAGGTTCTCCCTGGCATCCAAGCCAAGTATCGCGGCAGCCTTAGCAGATTCTTCTGCGCGCAGCGCTGGTGTCCCTCTTGTTCCTAGTTCACCCCGAGTGAGGTCAACCACGCCAACTTTTTTCCCTCTCAGCTTTTCGGTCATCAATGTACCTGCGCAACCCAATTCCACATCGTCGGGATGCACTGCAAAGGCGAGAATATCTAATTTCATTTTTAAAATTGATTTGCAAAAGTAATCTGTTAATTTGAAAGTTGACGAATTGGGAAATGTCTCTCTTTTTTTTCTTTCAATTGCCCGGAGACTTCCAGACGCTCGTCCTTGCGGAGGGTTTT
>DATMMJ010000083.1:0-11479 GCA_035569795.1 Puia sp.
CTGTGGCCGGATACTTTTTTGACTTGTTGCTCGCCCAAGTCAATTTGCAGGTTGCAGAAACTAACCTGACGAACACACAAAACATTCAGCGCATAGCAAATGAGAAATTAGAACTTGGAAAAATATCCAAAAATGAAATCCTGCAATTGCAACTGGAACAACTGAAAGCAAAGAAATCCGTAGGCATGGCAAAACGCGATATGGAGATTGCAACACTGAACCTGCGTTCCTACACGGGATTGTCAAGCACCGATAAGATCGCCCTTGACCTGCCGGCTGCGACCATCAATATGAATGTTGCAACAGAAAAAGTGTTATCGGAAGCTTATGCAAACCGCTCTGATGCCATTGCTTTTACGCGCCGGTTGGCAGAAGCAAAAAGAGATATCGCCAAAGCAAGAGGAGATAATGGCTTGAACGCTACTTTAACGGCGAATCTTGGGTATTCCAAAAGTGCTGCAACCGTGGAGAATGTCTATCAGAACCCGCAGAATCAGCAATTGGCTCAAATGAGTTTTGTTATTCCCATTCTTGATTGGGGCAGGGCGAAATCAAGAATAAGAACAGCGCAGGCGAATGAACAACTTACGGAGTATACCGTGGAGCAGGACAAACAAATTTTTATACAGCAGATTGTAACGCAGGTTACCCTATTCGACATGATGAAAGATCAATTGGTTCTCACCGCCGAAGCCGACAGCATTGCAAGCGAAAAATATCAGATTGCAAAAGACAGGTATGTTCTCGGGAATTTGAGCATTACAGACTTGAGTATTGCATTTCAGGAAAAAGACCAGGCAAAACGGGATTATATTTCTGCACTGCGCGATTTTTGGGGAGCCTACTATCAATTGCGGTATTTATCATTATATGATTTTGAGAAGAATGAAAAAATAGTATATAAATAACACGCCCAGTGCTTTAGCCAGCAGCGAAATGATTAAATAAATTTTAAAAATAAATCAATATGATCCGTTTACAAAACATCCAAAAAGTATATCGTACTGACACTATTGAAACCCTTGCGCTGAGCAACATCAGTCTTGAAATCGCTAAGGGAGAATTTCTATCCGTAATGGGCCCTTCAGGTTGTGGCAAGAGTACTTTACTTAATATTATGGGTTTACTGGATGCGCCAACAAATGGAGACATAAAGATTGACGAGCAAAAAACGGCACATCTTTCTGATAAACAACTGGCGCAATTCAGGAATAAGAAACTGGGGTTCATTTTTCAGAGTTATCATCTCATTAATGATTTGCGGGTGTTAGACAATGTCGAGTTGCCGCTACTTTATCGCACTAGTTCAGAGAAACAGAGAAAGCAATTGGCATCAGAAGCTTTAGCAAAAGTTGGGCTGAGCAACCGTTTGAAACATTTTCCTGCACAGCTTTCTGGTGGGCAGAAACAACGAGTTGCCATAGCCCGTGCAATCGTAGGCAGGCCTGAAATCATTTTGGCAGATGAACCTACAGGGAACCTGGATAGCGCAATGGGGAATGAAGTAATGGAGATTTTGTTGCAACTCAACAAAACGGAAGGCACAACTATCGTAATGGTCACTCATGATGAAAATATGGCAAAGAAGACGCATCGGTTGGTGCGGCTATTTGACGGTACGCAAGTAGAGTAATACCATGGAACCGCACAGACATATGTACAATAAATTATTATTTTATGCTAAAAAACTATTTTAAAATCGCTATTGCTGTATTAAAGCGCAGGAAATTTTTCACGTTCATCAGTTTGTTCGGGATCAGTTTTACCCTAACCATACTGATGGTTTTAGCAGCGTTTGTCGATAAGGTAATTGATAATAATTATCCGGATAAAAAAAGAGACAGGTCGTTATATATTAGCGGACTGGAAGAAATAGGTATACGAAATGGAGGTACAAATTCGAGCTCCGGACCGATGTCCTTTTATTTTCTCAATCATTACGTTAGAAATTTAAAAACTCCAGTTAAAGTAGCCATTTCTTCTAATTTTAGCAGTACCAATGCTTATGTTAACAACAAAAAAATAGTAATTAATTATAAATATACAAATGCCGATTTCTGGGATGTCCTGGATTTTGATTTTTTAGAAGGCAAACCCTTTACCAAACAGCAAATCGATAATGGAGAGCACGTGACTGTGATTTCGGAAGACACCAAAAAGGAATATTTCGGAGACGTACCGTCCGTAGTTGGAAAATATATCGAAGCTGACAATGTGCAATACCGCGTAAGCGGGGTGGTAAAGAACGTCCCTATAACTACGTATATGCTTTACAGTGATATCTTTCTACCCTATACAGTTTCAAAGATTGATAATACTAACAATGGCTATCGTGGAAGTTACACGGGTATCTTGCTCGGCTCCTCAAAAACAGATATTGAGCAGATGCAAAAGGAGTATGAACAAATGATAAGCAAGTTGCCGATGGAGAGCAAGGATTACGATAAAATATTCAGCCATGCCAAGACATTCATCAGAGCTTATGTGGATACAGGCGATGAGGAAAAATCTGGTATTAACTATGCGCTCACAGCGATAGGGATATTTGTTTTGTTGGTGATGTTACTACCCACATTGAATCTCGTTAATATCAATGTGACACGCATCATGGAACGTTCTTCTGAAATAGGCGTGCGCAAAGCCTTTGGTGCATCTTCAAAAACATTGGTTTACCAGTTCATTGTCGAGAATCTAATTCTCACTTTCCTAGGGGCCTTGATTGCAATTGTATTATCAATTGTCATTATGCAAATAATTAACAGTTCAAATCTCATTGCTAATCTTGAATTGACGCTGAATTTTACCGTATTGTTTACCTGTTTTTTAACCAGTTTGGTTTTTGGTTTGCTGTCTGGCGTGTACCCTGCCTGGCGCATGTCAAAGTTAAATGTCGTAAATGCGCTAAAGGCACAATAACATCAATCACCATTTAATCCACATAATTATGTTAAAACATCTATTTAAATTAATATGGAATAAAAAGAGGGAGAATTTTTTATTAATCTCGGAAATGCTGGTATCATTTCTGGTGATATTTGCTGTGTTTACACTGCTTGTATATGATTATAAAAACTATAGTACCCCCATGGGCATCGATTATGAAAATGTATGGGTGGTTAACTATAGCAATGCACTCAAAACTGAAAATACTGATTCCCTTAAGTTATTTTACGAAACACTTCGTCAAACTGTAAGATCTATAGCGCAAGTAAAAGATATGAGTTTCTCAAGTGATAATGTGCCTTTTTCACAGTCAACCAACGGAGATGGGATTACTTATAAAAACATGCGGGAACAGGTTGATGTCTTTAGTGTGGAGGACAGCTATCAAAATGTTTTGAACACAAAGGTCCTTGAAGGCCGTTGGTTCGACAAACAAGACGGGACCGCGAAAACAGCCCCGGTTATTATAAATGAAACGCTCAAGAGGAAATTATTCGGTAACGATAGGGCCGTTGGTAAACTGGTTAGTTTTGATCATGATGAAAAAACTAAAATACAGGTCATAGGAGTGGTAGAAGACGCTAAAGTAAAAGGAGATTATGTAAAAGTGGATCCTGCTACTTTTGTCCGCTTAGATACTGGTTCATTTCATTGGTTGGGTAATATCTTGATAAAAGTTACCCCTGATGCAGATGCGGCATTCGAAGGCATTTTGTATAAAACCATTGCTAACTATATGAAAAATTCAAATGTGGAGATTGAGCATTTGACCAATAAAAGAAGAAGCAAGAATTATTTTGCCCTCGTGCCGATGATTGTGCTTTTGATAGTTGCAGGATTTCTGATTGTAAATGTTGCGCTGGGTTTATTCGGTGTCCTCTGGTACAATATAAATAAGAGAAGAGGCGAGATAGGATTGCGCAGGGCCATTGGCGCGTCGGGCAAATCTGTTTCCATGCAGTTGGTCAGTGAGTCGCTGATTCTGGCCACGTTATCTTTAATAATCGGTTCCTTTTTTGCAGTACAATTTCCTTTGCTAAATGTTTTTGATTTGCCGGCAAGTGTTTATTTAACCGCTATTGGTTTGGCGGTGATATTCATCTATTTATTAGTTTTCAGTTGTTCGCTATATCCCGGAAAGCAGGCTGCTGCAATATATCCTGCTGTTGCACTGCACGAGGAATAATTTGGGGGTGGCCAAAGCTCAGAGGTGAATGACCGAGTTTTTAGTTGATCCGGTAAATTACAATGGAGTCCGCTCCTGGAGCTTTAAGTAAATAGGAGTACTTGCAACATCCAACTGGCAAAAAACATTAAATTGCCTCGCACAATATGGTACTGATTATTGATGATGATATAGCGGTTAGGGCCTCACTGCTTTTATTATTGCAGCAGGAAGGGTACGGGGCAAAAGATGTCTCTTCACCAAACGAAGCCATTGCATGGCTCAATCATAATACTCCTTCGCTGATACTTCTTGATTTGAATTTTTCTATCGAAACGTCAGGTGAGGGTGGAATGAGATTGCTGAAACAAATCCGCAAGACGCATCTTTCAGTACCCATCATTCTTATTACAGGCTGGGCAACTATTGAGCTTGCGGTAAAAGGAATGAAAGCGGGTGCAAGTGATTTCATCAACAAGCCATGGAACAACGACCATTTGCTGCAGTCAATAAATACATTGTTGAATCTGCAGGAAAAGAAAACAGAGAAGCTAAGCCGTTCAAAATTGGATGGTCGTTACCAGTTTCATCATATTATTGGAGAAGATCCGAAAATGCTGGAAATTTTGGAAACAATCGGTCGCATTTCCGCAACAGATGCCTCTGTACTTATAATGGGTGAAAGCGGTACCGGCAAAGAATTGGTGGCAGAAGCAATCCATCAAAATAGTTTGCGTAAGAATAAACCTTTTGTAAAAGTAAACTTAGGAGGTATTTCGACTTCTTTGTTTGAAAGCGAAATGTTTGGTCATGTTCGCGGAGCCTTTACGGATGCAAAATCAGACCGAATCGGTCGGTTTGAAATGGCTGATAAAGGGAGTATTTTTTTAGATGAGATTGGAGATCTGGATCAAAGCAATCAGGTGAAATTATTAAGAGTGCTGCAGGACAGAAGCTATGAAGTGCTGGGAAGCAGCAGGACTAAATTTGTTGATGTGAGAGTAATCTGTGCAACCAACAGAACCCTTGCAGAGATGGTGGTTGATGGCGCTTTTCGCGAAGACCTTTTGTACCGGATTAATCTTATCACAATTAAATTGCCCGCACTAAGGGACCGGCCTGGTGATATCCCGCTGCTGGTAAATTTCTTTGTTGATAATCTTTCAGAAATGTATAATCGCCCAAATTTGTCCGTAACACCCAGGGCCATGAAGTGGTTGCAACAATTGCAATTACCAGGCAATATCCGTCAGTTAAAAAACCTCGTTGAGCGAACTATTCTTGTTACAAAAAATGATACACTCGACGACATTAATTTTCAATCTGAGCTGGAGACAACAATTAAGAAAAAAGGAACGGTGCAGTTGCCGGAAGTCGGTAACATTACCCTCGAAGAGATGGAAGTCCAGATGATTCATAAAGCAATGAGTTTTCATAAAAACAGGATCACGAAGGTTGCCAAAGCATTAGGAATCACGCGCAGTGCCTTGTACCGCCGACTGGAGAAATATAATATCCCTTACGATGAAGCTTCGGACTAAATACATTTTGTTTGTTGCGGTGTTGCACATGGCTGCACTCGTGTTATCGTATTTTATTTTCAAAGAGTACAAAATCATTTTTATCATTTCTGAGGTTTTCATCCTCATTTCCATCATACTGGCATGGCAATTATACAATGAACTCATCCAACCTTTGAATTTATTAATGCAGGGCACTGATGCGATCAAAGACAGAGATTTTAACGTTAAGTATTTGTCCACAGGCAAATATGAAATAGATCAGTTGATACAAGTGTACAATCAAATGATGGATGAACTGCGAATGGAACGAACCAAACAGGAACAGCAACATTTATTTTTAGAAAAACTCATCCATACGTCCCCGACAGGAATTTTAATTTTGGATTTTGACGAAAATATACAGCAGGTAAACCCCAAAGCATTACAGATGCTGGGTGTTGCGGAAACGGAAGTGCTAAAAAAATCTATTGATGAATTGTCTCATCCCATAATCCAACAGATAAAACGATTGCAATCGGGTCAAGCAAAAACTTTTACCATCAGTGGCGCGGATAGGTATAAATTGCAGAAGTCCCATTTTATAGACCGAGGCTTTCCCCGTCATTTTGTAATGATTGAGGAGCTGACCGCAGAAATACTCCAGGCTGAGAAGAAAACCTATGGAAAGGTAATTCGTATGATGGCTCATGAGGTGAACAATACCATTGGACCCGTTAATTCCATATTGCAATTTACTTTGCAATCTGAAGGGCACAGCCAAGCGCTCACCCATGCGATACAAATAGCGATGGAGCGCAATAACAACCTTAATGCTTTTATGCGCAATTTCGCTGACCTTGTACGCATACTCGTACCTGTTAAAAAACCTCTCCATCTTATGCAGCTATTGCAAAACGTAACTGACCTTATGCAAATGCGTGCCGGAGAAAAAAAAATAAACTTTAAGTATGAACATCCAAGCGAAGATTTTATAATCAATGCAGATATGCACCAAATGGAGCAGGCCTTACTTAATATTATTAAGAACGCGATGGAGGCGATTGATGAAACAGGAACAATTACTATCATTGCCAGTCCAGAAACAAAGCAATTGATTATCAGAGATACGGGCACTGGGATTTCTCCAGAATTTGAAGAGTATCTTTTTTCTCCATTCTACAGTACCAAAAAAGATGGCCAGGGTGTGGGTCTTACCGTAATCAGAGAAATATTATTCAATCATGACTTTGATTTCTCGCTCAAAACGGTTTCACCGGGTGTCACAGAATTCAGGATTAGATTTTGAAAGGGCGAATATTAATATGCTGTTAGTCGATTGAGTTATTTAGTAACCTGTTGTTCGAGGCTCCAGGGGAGGCAGGACACTCGGTTTGTACTTTATACTAGGGTTTTGAAAATATCAGCGAAGTGCAATTGCCGCCAAATCCAAAAGAATTTGATAATACGTGGTCTACCTTTTGGTTTTTTAAGAATTTTAATTCTGGCGCAAAGGGGAGTTCTTTCATCTGCGTCTCAAAACGAAGGTTTGGATATATGCATCCATGTTTTATGGCAAGTACGGAGAACACCGCTTCAATTCCTCCGCTTGCGCCCAAGGTATGGCCCGTAAAGGATTTGGTGGAGCTCATTTTTGGGAAAGATGGTTCAAACAATCTTTTTATTGCTGTGCCTTCGGCAACATCATTGTTCTGTGTGCCTGTTCCGTGAAGATTGATGTAGTCAATATCTGCAGGATGTAAACCACTTTGAGCTAACGCATTTTTCATGGCCATATAGGAACCCATTCCATCGGGAGAAGATGCAGTTTGGTGATATGCGTCGTTTGCATTAGCATAACCGCTCAATCTGCAATAAGGTTTTTGTTTTAATGTGGTGGCAATTTTTTCTGCTACTAACACTACATACCCTGCGCCTTCACCAAGGTTCAATCCTTTTCTATTTTCATCAAAAGGCTTGCAATAGTGTGGATCTAAAATCATTAATGTATTGAAACCATTCAGGGTAAATTTTGTCAATGCATCAGTGCCGCCAGCAATTACCACATCCAGTATATTATGCTCAATCAATCTTGCACCAAAAAAAATGGAGTTGGCGGAGGAAGAACAAGCTGTACTGATCGTGCTTACATAATTTTTTATGCCTAATGCATCGGCTGTTATTTCTGAAATGCTTCCACATTCGTGATGCATAACGTCCCGTAATTTTCCTTTCTGATTGTTGGAAAGAAATTCGGTGAAGAAATGCTCTGTTTTGTCCATCCCTCCCACCGTGTTTGCAGATATAAAACCGGTTCTGAGAGAAGCAAAATTTTCTATTCCGGCATTATGCACTGCTTCTTTGGCAGCGATAGTGCTTAATAATGCCGTGCGGCTTGTGGTCTTTGATAAGCCAGATGAATTTGCTAAACTTTCGTTGGATAGTTTTACTTCTGCGACGGGAAGGGTGTTGCGGTGAATGGTATCCAAGTATGTAATATCACTGATGCCAGGACGCTCTAGTTCAAGTGCAGTAAGGTTTTCGGCAGCATTGTTGCCAATGGCCGAGATAATACCAACGCCTGCAACAAACACGGGTGCGCTCATGTTATGCAATCTTCGGCTGGTTTGCCCTGATGTAGTCAGCCATTGTTTTTACGGTGTAAAATACTTTTGGGCCGTCTTCCGCATTTGCCAATTTGATTTTATAATGCTGTTGTAGTAAAACAATCAGTTCCAATGCATCAATCGAGTCTAGTCCAAGCCCTTCAATAAAAAGTGGTTGATCATCGCCAATGTCTTCTGGCTTGATGTCAACCAAATTCAATTGGTCTACGATTTGTCTTTTTAAGTCAGCTATTAATGTGTCCATTTTGTATCTGATATATTTTTTCCATGTTTTCTTTAGTAAATGCTCTCGATTGGGGTTTGGGTTTTTTCTCCACTAAAAACAGCACTGCCTTGTAATCTTTCATCAGTACATCAACCCATCCGCAAATACACGCCTGCAATATATTATTATTGATAAGATTGTCCACATATTGTTCAATAAAACCCGTGTCGAATGTTTCCTGCACAAAAAAAGCATTTTCGCCCTTAAAATCATTGCGAATGCAAATTTCGCCCACCACGATATTGGGCAGGGTGTATACAAACAGTGACGGACTTGCAAATTCTTTAGTGGATTCGAAATATTTAAGGTCTGCATCAAGGCTGGAGTTTGCGTTGGTAAGAATTACGCCTACTTGGTCCGGCTCATACGTACCTTGCTTGAGTGAAGCCGTAAGCAATACTTCCGAGGCAAGCCAGCCCAGTTTGCTTAAGGCATCCATTTTGTAAAATTTCGGATACTTAATATCGAAGTGATTATAAATACTCAGCAAAAAATCTTTTGCATTAGCGTGAGCGCTTTCGAAAACAGGATGTTCGTTTTTATAAACAATATGATTGCTGATCGCGCAACTGGCAGTGATATAGTTTTTCTCTCGCAACGCTTGAAAATTATACGCTGGTTGTATTTGTTTTTTTTAGGCTATCACGATATTCAATCATGGAAGACAGTTTATATAACGCGTTGTGATGAAATTTTACATAAGGATTATTCAGGTCCCACACATAGCCTGCAAGCACTGAACATATCTGGCTTTTGATATGCAAATCCTGATCGTCAGCAAAGAAAATCGTGTCCAGCGTTCCGTCATACCAGGACTCAACATAGGAGCGGAAAGTGTTCACTCCCTGCATCATGGGCTCCGTATATTCTCTCCGCCAGTCAACTGTTTGGCCCTTTAATTCTTTTATTACCAGGTTCCCTGCTAGTTGGCTAGACACGGTAGCCAGCGTTACTCCTGAAGAAAATACCGGGTCGAGGAATTCAGTCACATTGCCGGTCAAGACAAAACCCTCGCCATAGAATTTATCTGTTGTCTTTGACCATGATTGCAAAATTTTAGGTTCAAATACAAATTCAACATCTCTGAAACGCTCGCTCAAATAAGGTTCACTTGCGATGAGCGTCCGCAGTTGATGTTCTGGCGATCCTTGGTATTGATCAAAAAATTCAGGGTCGCCAACAAAGCCAAGCGATGTGATGCCATTTGAAAACGGGATGATCCATATCCATACAGCTTTTTTATGCACTACAATGGTGATACGGTTTGGTTCATCGGAAAGCAAGCGTTTGAGGTCAACAGTATGGACGAACAACGCTTTGCGGGAAGGAAGATTAGAAGGCCTGTCCATATGGAAGAGTTGCGGAATTACCCGGCCGTATCCGCTTCCATCAATAATGAAACGAGCCTGAATCTCTGATTGTTTGCCATCCACATCTTCAACGGTAGTAACAGAATCAGAACCATTAAACCGGATGGCCTTTACCATGGTTTCATAGCTAACCTGAACGCCCATACTCTCCACTGTATCAGCAAGTGTTTTATCGAATTCACCGCGTGGCACCTGCCAGGTCCAGGACCATCCGGGGGTGAACTGATCAGCAAAAAAATAGTCGCATATCATTCCATTCTTCACAAACTTGGCCCCGAATTTTTCCTGAAAGCCTTTCTTTTTCACAGCTTCAAGAAAACCAGCTTCTGAGAGGGCTTCCATGCAACGCGGTAGCAAGCTTTCGCCTATCACAAAACGCGGGAACTTCATTTTCTCGACAATCTTTACTTTATATCCCGCTTTATTCACAATCGATGCAGCCACTGTGCCCGCAGGTCCAGCGCCGATTACCAGTACATCTACTTTTTCTGTGCTCATAAAATTGATCTTAAACCATTGAAATTTTATTTTGCGTGGCCACTGGCGCAGTATGCATCATAGTTTGACCTTTCCCCTTTTGCGGCATTTAAGCAAAGTCTGGCTAAGGCCAATATTATCAATTTGCTCCACTATATCAAAACCTGCTTTGTCAATACAAGGTAAAAAAGTTTCTGCACTATACATCTGGCTATTGCCGTTTGCCAAAGCTGTGAAATATAAAGACGTTTGATGGAGGCAAAACGCGGCTATTTCAAACTTTTGTCGGTCCCAGAAAGGTTCGAGAATAAAAATGAAACCCCTGTCATCCAGTGCTTCAAAACATCTTTTCAAAATAGAAACAATTTCATCTTCAGAAAAACAATCTAAAAACTGGCTCATCCATATTGCGTCGTGGCCTTTCGGGAAAGATTGCTTTTCATCCAGCACGTTCAGCGTTTGAAATCGGATGCGACCGGACAATCCTAATTGTTCAACCCTTTCTTTCGCAATTTTCAAAGGTCCCGGCAAATCCATAATTGTAATTTGAATATCCGGTTTATATTTTGCAGAAGCAATTGCCCATTTACCCGTGTTGCCTCCAATGTCGAGTAAATTTTTAATATCGTTCTTGTAAACATGGGGCAGCACCTTCGGAAATGCATCATCAGAAAAAAAGTGGTCAAAATTAAACCAACTTTTTTGAATTTGTTCATCCAACTGCGAGACACCTTCATATATGGTCGGCCAGTTGCCAAGTTCTTTCATGCCGGCGGCTTTACCGGTTTCAATGCTCTGTTCTAAAAAAAACAAGCCTTTGTAGCAGACATCGCTTACAAAATCCATGTTCACTCTTGTAAGGGGGTCATGTAATATAAAATGACCAGTTTTTGTAATTGTGTATTTGTGGTCGTTAATAATAACCAAACCCATGCTCAGCCCGGACTCCAGCAGTACGCGCACACCATAAAGCGAAAGTTTTGCTTTGACCGCAATTTGCTCGAGTGTTAAGCCAATCTCCCCGCCGTCTTCAATTATTTCCAATATCCCAAAATTTCTCAACGCCTTAGCCACCTGAAAGATCACCGGCCCAAATGCAATCCATTGCGCTGTTTGCATTGCTTCCAGTGCCT
>DATMMJ010000084.1:0-7929 GCA_035569795.1 Puia sp.
CTTTTTGTTCTACATAAAGTGGTAGTCTCTTACTTATTTTAGGACTGATGATGTTGCTCAATGGTGTTTGTTCGATGTTACCCGAGCGGAGCTGATATTTGAAAAAAGATTTTAGCGAGGATATTTTGCGATTAACAGACCTTGAACTAATGTGATCAGCTTTTAGGGATGCAAGCCAGGACCTGACAAAAGAAGCGGAAATTTCTTGGAGGGATAACGCTCCGAATTTTTGTTCCAGGAACTGAAAAAATGAAACCAGATCACTATGGTAGGAGATGATCGTATGCTCCGAATATCTTTTTTCGAATTTGAGGTAATCAATAAATGGGCGAATAAATGAATCCAAGTAAATTACATTATGATTTTCCAAAATTATTGAATTTATTGTTAGCATTGCTCCTGCATTATCAAACCAATATTAAAACATCCATCATCATTTGAATTTTGACTGGTTACATAAGGGCACTCGGCTGCAGGACCATCTTCAGAACGACCATCAGAATAATTTCACGCTCATCAGGTTAATCGCTGCGCTTATTGTAGTGAAAGAGCATTCCTTCAGTGGTACTACGCCAAGCGCCGCAGGCTCAGTGATGAATGTTTTGCATATCAATGCTTTTGGACTGCCAAGCTTTTTTTTTATAAGCGGCCTGCTCGTATCACAAAGCCTTGAGTTCAGCAGTTCCTGGAGAAATTTCCTGTGGAAACGTTTTTTGCGCTTATACCCAGCCGCGTGCTTGTCAATAGTGTTCTGCGCATTTATTTTGGGCCCGATAGTAACCACGTGGAGCATGAAAGATTATTTCTCAAGCCATTTATTTTATCAGTTTTTATCAACTTGTTTTTTGATTCAGGTTAAATACCAGTTGCCTGGCGTGTTTGAGAATTCATTACTGGGACATTCTTCCGTTAATTCTTCTTTATGGACCATTTGCTTAGAGCTGAAATTATATCTTGGGTTATTATTTTTTTGGCTATTAAAAATACCTGGGAAAAAATACTTGCTGTTCTTATTGATATTAGTCCTTTTAATTGCTGGCCAGGTTTTCCCCGATAAAACAGATTTGGTTATTTACAACCTAATTGGAAAACATATAAACATTTTCGGTGAGTTCACCTGTACGATGGTGTTTTTAACTGGTGTCTTGACTAATATGTACAAACAAAAAATTTTCATTAGAAACTACTGGCTTATTCCTATTTTAATTCTAGACATTTTTTTTGTCAAATTCCACGATTTGGGCATGCTTGCATTTATCCTTATACCAGCAATCAATATTTTTGTTGCCACAAAAGGGCTGCGTCTTTTAAAAAAGATCACTCCCCGGGCCGATCTTTCCTACGGTATTTATGTATTTGCATTCCCATTTCAGCAGGTTGTTGCCAACTATCTATTCCCTACAAATACATGGACCTTCTTCCTATTAACTGTTTTGATTGTTCTTCCCTTTGCTCTTTTCTCCTGGTATCTTGTTGAAAAAAAGGCCTTAGGCCTCAAAGGCCTTGTTACCTAAAATCAAAACCCAGCAGAGTCTTTCAAATACAGCGAAGAGCTAGTCAAATTGCCCATGCATAGCAATGATTTCAGCGCTGGCTTTGCATTCTAGAAATTGGAAGAAAACAGGGCGTTATTTTAACCCATCGATTTATGGCTTCGATCAATTGCAGCAAAAATAAAAAGCCATCTGTCAAGATGGCTTAAACTAAAAAAATATCTTATTTGCCTTTATGCTTCTATCTGGCCGCTGGAAATTTTTTGTTTGTATATAGCCTTAAGCACTTCGCCCCTCCGCTTTACAGAAGGCTTGGTGTAAGACTGACGGGCTCTTAATTGCACCAGGACTTTAGCTTTTTCAAATTTTTTCTTGTACTTCTTAAGCGCTTTGTCAATGTTTTCGCAGTCTTTTGAATCAATAATAAGCATATTTTTTAACCTCCTTGAATTATTAATGGGTTGCAAAGATAATCCGAAAATATTAAACACTCAAATTCTATTTAAAAAATCCGAAATTTGACTCAAAATTATGTTCACAGGAATTATAGAAACTACCGGGATCATAAGCAATGTAGTCCCGAATAGAAGCAATAAAACTTTTTGGGTCCAGTCTCCCGTCTCAATGGATTTGAAACAGGACCAAAGCCTGTCACATAACGGCGTCTGCCTTACAGTAGAAAAAGTTGACAGAGATACCCACCAGGTAACTGCCATCGAGGAAACGCTAAGGAAGACCAATCTTCTGTATTGGAAACAAGGCGATTTGATAAACCTCGAGCGATGTTTGCAGATGAACGGACGCCTTGACGGCCATATTGTCCAGGGGCATGTTGACACGATTGCTAGGTGTGTTAAAAGAAAAGAACTCAACGGCAGTTGGGAGTTTACGTTTGAACTCCCAAAACAATTTAGCCACCTGGTAATTGAAAAGGGCTCCATCTGCCTAAACGGTATCAGCCTTACTATTTATGATGTAAAAAAGAAAAGTTTCTCTGTTGCAATCATACCTTATACCTACGAACACACCAATGTCAAACACCTCAATGCGGGTGAGTATGCAAATATTGAGTTCGATATGATAGGGAAATATGTTGCAAGAATTATTAGCTTCAATGCATAGTCGCTTGATCAAGCCTAGTCACTTGGTCAAGCCGGAGAAACGGCAAAAAATTTACTTCATGAAAAACAATTTGGAAGATATTTCTTTTAATGAGGTAGCAAATGTGGACGGCAAAAGCTATGCTGAATTCAGAGAAGAATTACATCCGGATTATATAGCTGTTAAACGCGATATTTTCAAAGGGTATGCTTGTTTAGTTTTAATATTAATTTTAGCTATCCTCTTATCCAGATCAGGATTATTCAAGTGGTTTTTGATGTTGCCGGGCGCTTTACTTGCAGGATATTGTCTTGCCTATCTGCATCTATTTATTCATGAAGCTGCACACTATAATTTACATCCCGACAGAACAAAAAATGATTGGATCAGCGATTTGATGATAGGCGTTTTTTTTGGCATACCAGTTAAGAATTATAGGAAAATACACTGGTTACACCACCAGCATTTAGGTACTACAAATGATTCTGAACACAGTTATTACAATGCGCTCAACCTTTTTTTTTTATTAAAAAGCATTACTGGTATACAAGCCATCCTTGTAATAATTGAGAGAGCAAAAAAATCCGATGGGAATAAACGGCCCAAAACCAGTATACTGTATCTTGGGTATCTTGTCTTTTTTCATTCTGCGTTATTGCTGATTTTGTTTATTTCGGGTGGGTGGATGGTTGTCAGCATGTGGCTGATCGCACTAATATCTGTTTTCCCATTTCTCGCTGCGCTGAGGCAATTATTGGAACACCGCGATATCAACGCATCCGGGAAAAGCAACTTTACTAAAACAGACCATGGGAAAATTAGCAGGCTATTCGGGGACAACTTTATTGACAGTAGTTTTGGCGCAGCTGGTTTTAACAAGCATCTCATTCATCACTGGGATCCGGTTATCTCCTACACCCGCTTAAAAGAGGTTGAAGCTTTTCTTTCAGATTGCCCCTCGACATCTGAAAATATCCGCCAAAGCAAGACAGGTTACGTGAAAATTTTTGTTTCCTTATTTAAATTCGATTGATGTTATTTGAAACTCATAGCATTTGTCCTGTTTGCAGAACAAACGGAGTTTTTTGGTGCAATGCCATGGACTGGGAATACAGGGCCACTGATCAAACCTACACGTATTTGCAATGCCCTTTGTGCCTTACCCTATTTATCAAGCGCGTTCCGGATGCAGCTCTCTCTTTGATATATCCACTTGACTATTATTCCTTCTCAGGAAAGCCCGCAAATTTAGTTTTTAAACTAAAAAATTCTTGGGATGCAGGGTTTTATAGATCCTCTTTAAAAAGTATTGCCTCTCCAGCTTTGTCTGTGCTTGATATTGGTGGAGGTACCGGCGAAGTATTGGATGTAATTAAAACTGCGGACAAGAGAATCGGTTATGCGGAAATTGTTGATATTGACCAAGCCGCTCAAAATATTGCCATAAATAAAGGGTACGCATACACCTGTACAACTATTGAAAAATATGTTACAGAAAGAAAATTCCATCTCATTTTGCTGCTGAACGTTATCGAACATGTAGAAAATCCCCTACCTATTCTAAATAAAGCGGAAGAAATGCTTTTGCCCGGAGGGATAATTATTATTAAAACGCCTAATGCCGACAGCCTTGATGCAAGAGTATTTAAGAATTATTATTGGGGAGGGCTTCATTGCCCGAGGCACTGGATTATTTTTTCAGATACATCTTTCAAAAAGATAATGGAATCTTCAAATCTCACATTGAAAAAAATTTCTTTTACTCAAGGCGCACCGTTCTGGACTTACAGCATCCTTCAACTGTTCAGAAAAAAAGCAATTCATCAAAAAAAGAAGCCTTTGATTGAGCATCCTCTTTTTGGAATCCTTAGCATTTTTTTTGCAGCATTCGATATTTGCAGATCTGTATTCAGTAAAACCTCCCAAATGTTTATAGTCCTTACAAAATAATTGCTATTCTTTTACTGCCCTTACAAGAATGGATATACCAAATGGAAATTTTATGCTTCTGAGCAGAAGCACCTCCGTATTAAATGTTGTCTCAAAAACCCAGTTTAGCCATTTTTTGGATAAAAGACCATGGTCTGCAAAATCTGATTGAATAACTTCTTTTCGCGGAAATATTCTTTGTATCAGTCTGTACCCTGCAATGGGAAGGAATAAAATGGAATTAAAATAAGTCATGTATTGCAACTGAAATTCACGCTGAACAAGCTTTTCAAGGCTGCGGGATGTATATCGCCTGTAATGATGATTAATCCTATCATGATCACTCCATAAAAAAGAATATGCAGGACAGGAGAGATATATCAATCCATTGCTTTTGCATACCCGACTCAATTCTTTAATCGCCTGTTCATCGCTTTGCACATGTTCTAAAACATCAAATGCACAGATAACATCAAAACGCTGGTCAGCAAATGGAAGAGCAGTAACCGATGCCTCTGTTACTTCCATATTAAGCTTAGCGCGAAGGAATTCACAAGTATCATGATCAAACTCTACGGAAGTAACTGCACCAAAGTCAGCCAGCATTTCCGTGGTTCTGCCGGTTGCAGCCCCAACATTCAGGATTTTTAACTCTTTATCTCCAGGCAATGATTGAGTAAGTTGTTGACGGAATATTTTTTCTCTTACCCTAAACCACCAGTGCGCTCTTTCTAAATTATAATATTTTTTCAGGTACTCACTGTCCATCAGAAATTTGTTTATCGAATACTTTTTTGTCGATAATGAACAGCGGTCGGTTTTTACCCTGGAAAAAAATCCGCAACACATATTCGCCAATCACTCCGAGCGAAAGCAATTGAACACCACTGAAAAGGATAATAGCAAAAAGCAAAGCAGTAAACCCTGCCGGAACTGTATGATATACAAACTTGCTTACAAGTGTCGCAACAAAATAGACGAGCGCCAAGAGCACTGAAAAAAATCCTGCCAGAGAAATGAACCGTATCGGGAGCTCGCTGAAATTATAAATACCATTCATTGCCAGCCGTATAAGCCGGAAGTAAGAATATTTGGAACTTCCCGCTATTCTTGCATTTCTTTCATAAGCTACACCGATCTGTTTAAAGCCCACCCAAGATCGGATACCCCTTAAAAACCTGCTCTCTTCCGGAAATTGATTCATCACCGTTACTACGTTTCTGCTGATGAGGGAAAAATCTCCTGAATCAAAGGGAAAATGCAAAGTAGACAGCTTACCTATAATTCTATAAAAACCAAAATAGAAAAATCTCTTTATTCCCGATTCCTTGCGCAAGTTTCTGATCCCATAGACCACTTCATATCCCATTTGAAATTTTTCATAAAACACTTCGAAAAGCTCCGGCGGATCCTGCAAATCGCCGTCTATTATAAAAACAGCCTCTTTAGCTCTTGCGTAATGCAGGCCTGCGGTCAGCGCAATCTGATGACCGAAATTCCTGGAAAAAGAAATGCACTGAAAACGGGAATCGCTCAGGCAAATGGAAAATAACTGCAAGCTGGTGTTATCTGTGCTCCCATCATTAATAAAAATGACTTCCATAACCTCTTGCCGGGAAGTCATAAGCGCCGCAAGCCTTTCTGCAAGCTGAGGTACAACTGCTTGTTCATTGTAAACAGGAACCAGAATTGAAATTTGTATTTCTTTGCCTGTCGTCTGCTCCTGCATAAATAAGTTCAATATTTTTATATAATATTACAATTATATTCAGATTAATTTGTTGTCTACATGCGGAATTATATTGCGAAACCTTTTTCATGGTATTCAACCAATATAGATAAGATCATATTCCGGACCTGCCTGGTGACAATTTGTGTACTATTTATTGAACGGATATTCCTGATTTTCTCCTACGAAGGCCACTTAGCAGGCATAGATAATAATTTTGACTTTCCCATCATCAGGTACCTGGCAGGTTTTTCTATATATCCCGATCCCAACAGCTATCCTTTTATAGTAAACCCCTACGCACCCCTCTTTTTTATCCTATCCAAATGGATAGCTTCTTTTTTGAACGTCACGGCAGAAGACACCATTACAATATATAGGATCAGTCGCTCCGTTGCATTTTTTGCTGATGGTGCCACCTGCTTAATCTTTTTTTCTCTGCTAAGAACACTCGCAAAGTATAGCAAAATAAATGCGGTGATAACAACGACGTTTTTTTATACTGTATTATGTTATCTCGGATACACTTTTAACAGGTCTGATTGCCTCTTCTTGTTTTTTTTTAGCTGCACCCTTTTTTTACTTTTTTCCAATCGCTTGCCAAACAAAATAATAAAGTCAATTTTTTTGGCGTTGTTTGTTACGCTTACCATCTTTTCAAAACAAAATGGGATAAGTCTTCTAGTGCTTGTTCCTGCGTATTTGGCGCTTCACAAAGATTTCAAACAATTAATACCGTTTCTTCTTTTTTCATTTATTTTTTTATTTGGAGCATTCTGCTATTTTCAATTCGTATTTACAGACCACACATTTTCCGAACATGTTTTTCACGCCTTAAGAAACAGAATTGATATTCATTGGTTCTATGTGTATATATTTAAATTGCTTGCAGATTCACCGCTCATTTTGCCTTTAACGATTGCAACAATAATAGCTATAAAAGGGATTGGGGAAAATACAGGCTCTTTTTTGTACAAGTTTGGTATATTATTTCTCATTCAGCTCTTACTCAGCATAGGGCTTTCCTTGAAGTGGGGAGCATCACTTGGATATTTCAATGAATGTTATTTTATTGGATTCCTTGTTATCGCTATTTACCATACAGAGTTAACAGCTAAAACAAGTATGACCGAACTTAGAAATATCAGTGTTTATATATACCCAGCTATGCTGCTATTCCTGTTCCATGTATCGGCACAGATTTATTTCTACTTTCTCAATGACAAAATAAAAATTAAAAATCAATTCACTGAGCAAGTTGTGGTGAGCAATTACCTAAAAAAACAGCTTTATGACAAACCTTATTATGTGCTGAACCTAAGCAGCCCCAATTCTGAATTTTATAAGAACCTGCTTTACAAAGAAAGTGTGGCACCTAATATTGATGCTATAAGCTGTTGCACTCTTCCGGATAAAATTTTCGATTATCATGACCTGCTGAATGGTTTGCAAAATGGCAAAATCCGCTTCCTCATTGAAAAGAAAGGGCGTACTGAAGAATCATTATGGGGCGTTAAACTAAACAATTACAAAGTTGACACTACAGTATTCAATTATACTATTTACAAGTTTGATTCGATAAAGAATAAATAACGAATTGCCCTTAAATGTAAATAGGCAAGAGAAAAAAAACGCGAATCGTTTTTTTGAATGTATCAGTATGGTTAATAAGAATAT